>JBDTTN010000031.1:0-12316 GCA_039930625.1 Gemmatimonadota bacterium
ACACGACCCCGTCAGCCGCGCGGAAGACCTCCCGGAAATTCTGGCTGACGTAGTCACCCAGGAAGGGATACTTGCTCATCACATAGATGGGCCTCGCCCGTACCGCATCGGTGTCGATGATGTAACGGGGTGGGTGGCGTTCGAAGTCCTGCCGCAAATGTTCCCACGATCCCGGCACGATCCGATCCGAGGTATCGAAATTCGGATCCCAGCTCACCGGACTCCCGAAGATGTGGCCGGTCAGCGGGAACGAGGCGATGTAGCGGGTTGCCGGTCGTCGCTCCGCATCCAGATACATCCCCGTCATCCGCGTGCCCTGTCCCCAGACGAAGAGACGATCGTCGTCCCGCGAATGCGCCCGCACATACAGCGCGCTCGACGAGCGGGCCCGATTGCGCGAAAGTCCGATCGTGTCGGCCACCAGGAAACCCACCGCGCTCAGCGCGAGCCATCCCGAGAGGATAGCCGGTCGGAGCAACGGCATCGCGAAGCTCCGCTGGCCCACCAGAATCGCCCTCACTATCGGCGCTGCAAGCAGCGCGAGAGGGAGAATGAGCTGCAGGTAGTAATGATAGAGAAACTGGCCGTTGGCACCCACGCCGACGACCGAGACTCCGAGCAGGATCAGCAGCGCAGCAATCTCCGCGCGATGGTCCTGCCATATGCCGCCTTTCCTGCCTGCTTCCCGCACGGAAAGAATTGCGGTGCCGACCAGCGGGAGAGTGCAGGCCAGAAACAGGGCGGAGTTGCTCAGAGCCCGGTCCCAATAGATCCAGCTGCCCGCCCCGAACGCTGCCTCCTGGGAAAGCACCGTCCAGTAGATGGCCTCGCGGAGATTGCCGGCCTTCCAGAGGCTGAACCCCGTGAGGGCAAAGACCGCGACAAACCCGAGCGTCAGCAGCGCCCCCTGGACGATCGCATTCCCCCAGTCGAGGCGCCGAGCGTTGCGGTAGGCCGGGTGGAGGAGATAGAGGCCGAGTGGGAGGGCGGCGATCCCGGATGGCTGCTTGAGCAGAAACGCGCTCGCGACCAGCGCACCCGCCAGCAGCAGCTCAGGACGAATCCGCGACTTGCTCGGGCCGAAGGTGATCGCCAGCGCGAGGGCCACCGGCAAGTTCATCAGCAGCTCCCCGTTGAGCGCCAGATTGCGATAGTCACCCCAGGCGAGGAAGAGTCCGTAGAGCAGCGCTGCGGTGAGCCCGGTCGCAGGATCGAAGAGCCGTCTCGCGATCAGGCCGACCACCGCCATCGTCGCCAGGGTCCACAGCAGAGCGGTCAACTGCAGGGGGTGGGGATTGTAGGCACCGCCGACCGAGAGAATCGCCTCGTACAGGGCAAAGAGGAGTGGCGGCTTTCGCTCGATGGCGTCGATATACGGGCGCCCGCCGTGCAGCATCTCGATGGCGACGACCGAATACACCTGGGCGTCATCGATCGCCTTGGGGTGCACCAGCGCCGGTAGCCGGGTGAGCACCGTGGCCAGTAGCAGCGCGATCGTGGCCCTGCGTGGGGTGGAGAGCATCGGCGAGTGCGCTGGCGCCCAGTTCATTCAGAGGGGGTGGACCGGGACAAAGATAAGCCCGGAATCGGGCAATCTTCTCATTCCCGGCTGACCGCGTAAATTCCTGTCCGTGGAAGACTTCGATGCCATGGGCCGAGCCCTTGCCCTCGCCTGGAGAGGCTGGGGCAGAGTATCCCCCAACCCGCTGGTGGGGGCCGTCGTGTTACACGACGGCCAGATTGTTGGCGAGGGGTGGCACGCCGAATACGGCGAGGCCCACGCCGAGGTGCTGGCGTTGCGGGACGCGGGCACTCGCGCCCGGGGTGGGACCCTCTTCGTCACCCTGGAGCCCTGCAATCATCAGGGAAAGCAGCCCCCGTGCACCGAGGCGATAGTCGCCGCCGGGATCGCGCGCGTGGTGGCCGCGAGCGTCGATCCGAACCCCGAGGCCGCAGGCGGCACTGCCCGACTGAACGCAGGCGGAATCTGGGTCGACAGCGGACTCCGGGACGCCGAGGCCCGGGCCCAGAACGCCCCCTTCTTCCACCGGTGGAGCGGTCTGCGCCGGCCGTACGTCGCGCTGAAGCTGGCCACGACCCTCGACGGGCGGATCGCGGACCACACCGGCCGCTCCCGCTGGATCTCGGGCGAGGAGGCCCGCGATTTCGTGCACTGGCTCCGCGCCGGTTACGATGCGATTGCGGTCGGCGGCCACACCGCCCGGACCGACGATGCCTCGCTCACCGTTCGCGGCAACGTCGAGCCGCGGCGTCCGCCCCAGCGTGTGGTCTTCGACCGGCGCGGAGATCTCCCGGAGGCGCTCGCGCTGGTTCGGACCGCGCGCGAGATCCCCACCATGTTGATCACCGAGGGACACGGGCTCTCCTCCCGGCTGGCCGATCTCGAGCAGGCGGGGGTGATCGTGCACCGGTCGGATACCCTCACCGAGGGCCTTGAGGCGCTGTTCGCGGCCGGCATCGGGTCGCTCCTGGTCGAGGGCGGAGGGCGACTCGCCGGTTCGCTGCTGGCAGAGGGCCTGGTCGACCGATACTACTGGATCCAGTCGCCGGTCTGGCTGGGTGACACCGGAATCCCCGCGATCTCAGGCTTGCCGGGAACCTCCCTGATCGAGTCTGAGCGCTGGAATGTGGTGGAGCGGCGGGCGCTGGGGCAGGACACACTTCTCGTCGCAGATCGGGAGCCATGTTCACCGGAATCGTGACCGCGGTCGGCACCATTCGCGAGGCGAAGCGAGGTCCGGATGGACTGACGCTCAAGGTGGGTGCGCCGTTCCGCGGGCTGCGACGCGGTGAAAGCATCGCGCTGGACGGCGCCTGCCTGACGGTGGAGCGGATGGGAAAGGGCTGGTTCACGGTTCATGTCATTGCGACGTCGCTTGAGCGCACCCTCCTGGGCAGGTACGCCAAGGGTAAGCGCGTGAACCTCGAACGCGCCCTGAGAGTCGGAGAGCGGCTCGGTGGCCACCTGGTGCAGGGCCACGTCGATGGAGTGGGCGAGGTGCTGCGCGTGGCACGGCAGGGGGATGCGTGGCTGGTGGACGTCCGGGTGCCGGCGGAGGTGGCGCGGGTGTCGATTCCACTTGGCTCGATCACCGTGGATGGCGTGAGTCTGACGGTCAACGCCATCCCCGCGCCCGGGATCGTCCAGCTCTCCCTCATCCCGTTTACCTTTCAGCATACGACCCTCGGCGAGAAGCAGCCCGGTGACGGGGTGCAGCTCGAGGGTGACACCATCGGCAAGTACGTCGACGCACTTCTTACGAGCCATCGGTCCCCGGCCCGGAACGATTCGCGGCAGGGGCCCAATGACTGACGGCTGACGGCAGATATGACATTCGGTTCCATCGAGCAGGCCATCGACGACCTTCGCAATGGCAAGCTCATCATCGTGGCCGATGATGAGGACCGCGAGAACGAGGGTGACCTCATCTGCGCGGCGGAGCTGGTCACGCCCGAGATGGTGAATTTCATGATTACGCACGCCCGTGGCTGGGTGTGCCTGGCGCTCCCGCCGGAGCGCTGCGAGCAGCTCGATCTGCAGCAGATGCAGGTGCAGAACAGCGAGAGCCAGCGCACCGCCTTCACGATCACAATCGACGCCGATCCCCGATTCGGGGTGACCACCGGGATCTCCGCCTCCGATCGGGCGAAGACGATTCACGTGGCCATCAATCCTGCCACCGTCCCCGGCGATCTCCGCCGCCCCGGGCACATCCAGCCGGTCCGCGCCCGTCCCGGCGGCGTGCTGCAGCGCGTGGGGCACACCGAGGCCGCTGTCGATCTGGCCCGGCTCGCCGGCCTGAATCCCGCCGGCGTGATCTGCGAGATCCTGCAGGCCGACGGCTCCGCCGCGCGGCGGCCGCAACTCGAAGCCTTCGCCGCGGAACACAACCTGACCTTCGTGACGATCGCGGAGCTGGTGGCTTACCGGCTCAAGAAGGAGCAGCTGGTGCATCGCGCCGCCGAGGCCCGGCTGCCCACCGACTTCGGGGAGTTCCGGGTCGTCGCCTACACCAATGATGTCGACCGGGCCCAGCATGTGGCGCTGGTCATGGGTGACATCGAGGGCAAGCCCAACGTGCTGGTCCGGATGCACTCGAAGTGCCTCACTGGCGACGTCTTCGGCTCGCAGCGCTGCGACTGCGGCCCGCAGCTCGACGCCGCGATGCGGAAGATCGCGACGGAAGGGCAGGGCGCGATCGTCTATCTCGACCAGGAAGGCCGGGGCATTGGTTTGCTCAACAAGATTCGGGCATACGCGCTGCAGGATGGCGGGGCGGACACGGTTCAGGCGAATCAGCGGCTCGGATTTCCTCCCGACCTGCGCAATTATGGCATCGGCGCCCAAATCCTGAGAGACCTCGGGCTGTCGTCGATCCGGATCATGACCAACAACCCGCGCAAGCTGGTTGGCCTCGAGGGGTATGGACTCGAGATCGTCGAACGGGTGCCGCTCCTCACCGATCCCAATACCGAGAACCGCGCCTATCTGGACGCCAAGCGCGATAAACTCGGCCACCTCCTCGCTCACTAGCCGCATGCCAGAGATCCGCGGCCAGCTCCGGAGCACCGGGCGGGTGGCCATTCTTGTCAGCCAGTACAACGAGCGCGTCACCACCAGGCTGCTGGAGGGCGCGCTCACCTGCTGCCGTGAGGCGGGATGCACCGAGGCGGAGCTGGATGTGATCTGGCTCCCCGGTGCCTTCGAGATCGGCGCGGCGGCCGAGGCGGTCGCAGTTACCGGCCGCTATGTCGCGATCGTCGCGCTGGGCTGTGTCGTGCGGGGTGAAACGGCGCATTTCGAGTTCGTCGCCGGCGAAGCGGCGCGGGGCTGCTCGGAGGTGGCCATCCGCCATGGCCTGCCCGTCGCATTCGGTGTGCTGACCACGGAGACGATGGAGCAGTCGCTCGCGCGGGCGGGAGGAGCGGCGGGGAACAAGGGCCACGAGGCGGCCGAGGCGGCGCTCAGGACAGCGGACGCCCTGGCGCAGCTGCGGAGCCTCCATGCTTCGGTCTGAGACCAAGGCTCGGGCTCGGGCGCTGCAGGTCCTCTATTCGATGGAAGTGACCGACTCGCTGGCGCTGGTGGATGCCGTCACCCGCATGGCGCAGCTCACCGGTCCCGATCCGAGCGTGTACGATCAGGCGGAGGAGCTGGCGAAGTCGGTACTTCGCGAAAAGGACGAGCTCGACCGCTACGCCGCCGATGCGGCGGACAACTGGCGCCTCGACCGGATCGCGGCGGTGGAGCGAAATATTCTGCGGATCGGCATTCACGAACTGCGGCTCGGTGCGGTGCCGGCCAAGGTGGCGATCGATGAGGCAGTACAGCTCGCTCACTGGTTCGGCGGAGCCAAGGCACCGGCGTTCGTGAACGGGGTGCTCGATCGGGTAGCCCACTCCCTCGGTCGGCTGTGAACGTTCTTCTCGTCAACTGGCAGGACCGGGAGAATCCGCAGGCCGGGGGCGCCGAAATCCATCTGCACGAGATTTTCGGACGGCTTGCCTCGAGGGGACATCGGATCCGGCTGGTCTGCTCCGGGTGGAAGGGCGGCCCGGCCACCGCGACCGTTGACGGTATCAGCGTTGAGCGGCACGGGGACCGCAGCAGCTTCGCGCTCGTGGGAAGAGGTGCCGTCCGGCGCGCGATCGCGGCGGAACGCCCCGATGTCGTCATCGAGGATGTGAACAAGATCCCGCTGTTCGTCGCCGGACTCACAAGGGGACCTGTCGGGGTGATCGTTCCGCATCTGTTCGGCGCAAGCGTGTTTCAGGAGGCACCGCTGCCGGTGGCGACGCTGGTGTGGCTGCTCGAACGGCCGATCCCGCGGGCCTATCGCCGCGCTGCCTTTCACGCGATCAGCGAGAGCACCCGCGACGATCTGGTGACGCGGGGCGTCGCCCGGGACCGCATCGTGGTGATCTATCCGGGAGTGGATGCAGCGTACTTCACCCCGGCTGTACCGCCGGAACGCCGGTCCGACGAGCCGACATTCCTTTATATCGGCCGGCTCCGGCGATATAAGGGCGTCGAATACGCGATTCGCGCGCTCGGCATCGCCCGCGCGACCCGCCCCGATCTGCGCCTGAATATTGCGGGGTCGGGAGATGACCGGCGGCGCCTCGAGGCCCTCGTGGCTGAGCTGGGCCTGACCGAAGGAGTACGGTTCCTCGGGCGGGTAACTGAGGAGGAGAAGCTGCGGCTGCTGCGCAGCAGCTGGGCGAATGTCTTTCCCTCCTGCAAGGAAGGTTGGGGAATCACCAACGTGGAAGCGGCGGCATGCGGTACACCGTCGCTGGCATCGGATAGCCCCGGTCTGAGGGACTCCGTGCGCCACGGCGACACCGGATACCTGGTACCGCACGGAGATACTGCGGCGCTGGCGCAACGGATGCTGCAGCTCGCCGAGGATCCGGGATTGATGGAAGGGCTCGGCAAGCAGGCGCGGCGCTTCGCCGAGGGTCTGAGCTGGGACCGCGCCGCCGACGAGACGGAACGCTGGATGCAGGGAATGACTGAATCCGTCGGCCGCTAGCCGGCCGAGTGGCATTCGCTCCGAGCCTCGGGCCGGCAGCGACAACTTTGGATTAACCGACAATCGCCCAGGAGCCACGCATGACTACCAGCATCACGGCCCGGCACTGCGAGATCTCTGACGAACTGCGTACCCGCGCGGAGTTGATTCTGACCCGGCTGGGTGGACTCATAGCAACTCCTGTCGATGGCACCGTGGTCTTCGACGTGGCGCCGACCGCGTCCACCGCGGAAATCCGGTTGCACGGCGGCAAGGGAGAGAACTTCAACGCGACCGGCGAAGACAAGGATCATCGCTCGGCCCTCGACCGGGCGGAGGAGAAGATTCGCCGGCAGATGGACAAGACGGTTCAGGTGAAGCGGGGCAGGGGCGCCAAGGACGTGGCGTGAGTATTTCGCTGCGCGACCTCCTGGCCCGAACGGGCGACCCGCTCCAGCTTGAGCCGCTGACCGGCGAGCTGGGGCTGGACCGCCCGATTCCGGACCCCGAAGTTGCGTCGCCGGGTCTCGCGCTCGCGGGCTTCACCAGTCGCTTCATGCCGCGCCGGCTGCACGTGCTGGGTGAGACCGAGATCACCTATCTCAATTCGCTGGAAGCCCCGGAGCGCCGCTCCCGCCTCGAACAGTTCTTTCAGTTCGATCTGCCGGCGATCTTCGTCACCAAGGGCCAGGCGGTACCGGAGGACCTGCTGGATCTGGCGCGGGTGCGCGGCGTGCCGCTCCTGCTGAGTCAGCTCAAGACGGCGGAGTTCTACCGCCGGATCAAGCCGATCGTCGAGGAGGCCTTTGCGCCGCGTACCACGTTGCACGGCTCGCTGGCGGACGTCTACGGCGTGGGGCTCCTGTTCATCGGCCAGTCAGGCATCGGCAAGAGCGAATGCGTGCTCGACCTGATCGAGCGCGGCCACCGGCTGGTCGCGGACGACGTGGTCCAGGTGACTCGGCGCGGCAGCGACATCCTGATCGGCCAGGGACACGAACTGGCGGCGCACCACATGGAGATCCGTGGCGTGGGACTCATCGATATCCCCGCGCTGTTCGGTGTCCGCGCGGTGCGGCAGCAGAAGCGGATCGAGGTGGTGGTGCAGCTCGAAGCCTGGGAGAATGCCCAGGATGCGGACCGGACCGGATTGCATACCCTCGAGACCACGATTCTCGAAGTGTCGCTCCCGCGAGTGATCGTACCGCTCAATCCCGGAAAGAACATCACGGTGATCGCCGAGGTGGTCGCGATGGCCCAGTTGCTCCGTTACTCGGGGGTGGACGTGGCCGCCGCCTTCAACGAGCGCCTGATCCGGCAAATGAAACACAAGCAGGGGCTACGGCGATATCTGCAGGAGGACTATGAGTGACCCGGCCCACGGGGTCGTCGTTGCGCACGGCGTGCTGGCCGCCGCACTGGTCGGTGAGGCTGAGCGCATCAGCGGGGAGCGCGGCGTGCTTGCCGCAGTCTCCAACAGCGAATGCGGGCCCGAGGACATCGAGCGCCGGCTCGCCGATGCGGTGGGAGCGGGCCCCGCGGTGATCTTCGTGGACATGCCCTGTGGCTCCTGCTTCTTCGCAGCGATGAAGACCGCGCGGAACCGCAGTGACATTCGGGTGGTCACCGGGGTGAATCTCCCCATGCTGCTCGATTTCGTGAGTCACCGAACGCTGCCTCCCGCCGATGGCGCCGCGCGCGCCGCCGGCAAGGGCAGCGACGCGATCCGGCAGGTCTGATGCCGGTCGTGCTGTATCGCGTCGACGACCGGCTGGTGCACGGCCAGGTGGTGATTGGCTGGGGCAAGCCGCTCAACATCCGCTACGTGGTGCTGGTCGACGACAGCGTCGCCGCGAGCGACTGGGAGCGCGATCTCTATCGCATGGGCGTCCCGCCCGAGATCGATCTGACCTTCTACAGCACGTCGGACGCGATCCGCCTGCTCCCGGAGTGGCGCGACGATCCGCGCAACGGGCTGGTGCTGACCGCGGATGTGGCCACGATGGCGGCCCTCTGTCAGGGTGCGCCACCGGTGGAGCGGGTGAATCTCGGCGGCGTACACCACAAGCCGGGTCGCACCGCGCGCCTGCCATATGTCTTTCTGACCGATGAAGAGTTCCGGGTGCTCGAAGGACTGCAGGCCGCCGGGACGGCGGTGGCCGCACAGGACCTTCCGACCAGCCAGCCGGTGGCGCTGGAGCAATTGCGATGAGCCTCGGTCCCGGCGGGGCGATCGCCGGCCTCGTGGTCTGGGGCACCGTCGTGGGTGTGGATCTGGTGAGCTTCCCTCAGGGCCTGCTCTCGCGCCCACTGATTGTCGGGGCGGGGGCCGGCATGCTGTTAGGCAATCTGGAGGCGGGATTGCGCGTCGGCCTGCTGCTGGAGCTGTTCGCGCTCGATGTGCTGCCGGTCGGCGCGGCGCGCTATCCGGACTATGGCGCTGGAACTGTCGGCGCGGTGCTGCTCTCGACCGCCGGCCCATGGGAGCAGACCCTCGGGCTCGCGACGCTGTTCGCGCTCGGGTTCGCCGTGCTGGGCGGTGTGACGCTGCAGTGGCTGCGTCGCTCCAACGGGCTGGCGCTGCAACGCAATGCGGCGGGGCTGGCCGCGGGCGATGCGGCGACGGTGGCACGGCTGCAGTTCCGGGGGCTCGCCGGTGATCTGTTCCGCAGCGCGATGTTGTCAGGCGCCGCCGTCGCTGCCGCGCAGTTCCTGCATGCGCGAGTGCCGCTCAGCGATCGTGCGGTGCTGGTCACCGCAGTGGCGATCGGCGCCGGGGTGGCGGCCGCGGCGAGCGGGGCGCTTCGCGGTGCCGGTCGCGGGGCCCGGCTCCGCTGGCTGGCGGTCGGGGTGGGAATCGGCTTGATCGCGGCGCTGCTGCGATGACCACCGGCTTCGTGCGGGCCTCGCTGCGCCTGCTCGGCGTGCAGGCGTCGTGGAACTACGAGCGGATGACCGGTCTCGGCATGGGGTACGCCGCGGAGCCGCTGCTGGAAGACCTCAAGTCCGCCGATCCGGCTCGGCACGCCGAGGCGCAGGTCCGTTCGGCCGAGTACTTCAATTCGCATCCGTACCTGGCGGGGCTCGCGCTTGGCGCGCTGGCGCGGGCGGAATACGATCTGGTTCCCGGCTCGCAGATTGGCCGGCTCCGTACTGCGCTTACCAGTCCCCTGGGCGCCCTGGGCGACCAGCTCTTCTGGGCCGGCCTCGTGCCCGCGACAATGGGTGCGGCAATCGTGGCTGTGGTCTATGGCGCCGGCGGGTGGGCGCTGCTGGTGGCGCTGTTCATCTACAACCTCTGCCGGATGGGGACCGCCGTCTGGGCGCTGCGCACCGGTCTCGAGCATGGGGCCAAGGTCGGCACGGCGATCGGTGCATCGTGGCTGCCGCCTGCGGCCCAGCGCATCGGTCTCCTCGCCGGATTGCTGGTGGGCGTGGCGCTGCCGCTGTCGGCGGCGTGGCTGCTGCAGTCGGAGGGGGCGTGGGAGCTGCCGGTAGTGGCGGGAACGGTTACTCTGGGACTCATCGCGGCCTGGTCACTGGGGCCGCGGGTAAATGCGGTGCGCTTCGGCCTGGCCGTGATCGGCCTCGCCGCCCTCCTCGCCTGGGGACTGCCATGATCGAGCGCGGATGCAAGATCGTGAATCAGCTTGGCCTTCACGCCCGACCCGCGGCGCAAATCGTCAAGACGGCGAGCACCTTCCAGTCCGAGATCGAGATCGTGAAGGACGGCATGGCGGTGAATGGCAAGAGCATCATGGGTGTCATGATGCTCGCGGCCGAGTGCGGGAGCAGTATCACCCTTCGGGCGACAGGGCCCGATGAAGCCGCCGCAGTCGAGGCGCTTGCGGCCCTGATCGCCAGGGGATTCGGCGAAACATGATCGAAGGCACGCTGGTCCAGGGAGTTGGTGTCTCCCCTGGAGTGGCATTCGGGCCGGCGGTCATCGTCCGGCTCGATTTTCCGGATGTGCCGAACCGCGCCATCCGCGCCGACGAGGTGGATGCCGAGGTCCTCAGACTGCATCAGGCCGTCGCCGACGTCGCCGGTCTGCTGGAGTCGCTGCGTGACCGGGTGCGGGAGCGTGCCGGGCGCGAGGAGTCGCACATCTTCGACGCCCAGATTCTCATGGTGCAGGACACCGATGTCCTGAAAGCCGTCGAACAGCTCATCCGCAAGAACCTGCTCAGTGCGGAAACCGCCTACGAATTCAGGGCGCTGGAGATCCGCAACATCTGGGCGGGATCGGGGAACGCACTGCTCCGGGACCGGCTCGCCGACCTCTCCGCGATTCACAATCGCATGCTGTCACATCTGCTCGGCCGCGATCACGAACATCTCTGGTCGCTGCCCTCCGAAGATCAGGTGGTGATCGTCGCCCGGGAACTCGCGCCCGGTCTCACCGTGCAGCTCGACCGCGACCACGTCGTGGGGCTGGTGAGCGAGGAGGGGACGCGGACCTCGCATGCAGCGATCCTGGCGCATTCGCTCGGGATCCCGGCGGTCATGGGAGCGGTGGGCGCGCTGGAGAAGATCGCCAACGGCGCCATGGTGCTGCTCGACGGGCGGACCGGCAAGGTGATCGTCGAACCGTCGCGGGGAGAGATCGAGCAGGCGCGGGCGCTGCTCTCCCGCCGCCAGAAGCTCGAGCTGGAACTCGAGGGCGCAGTCACCCAGGCCGCCATCACCCCCGACGGCATCAATCTCACTATCATGGGCAACGTCGACCTGCCGGACGAGATCGCCGCCGCCGCCCGCCACGACGCCCAGGGGGTCGGGCTGCTGCGCACCGAATTCCTGGTGACGGGCCGCGCCGTGATTCCCACCGAAGAGGAACAGACCGACTACTTCCGCCGGGTGAGCGACGCCTTTCCCGGATTCCCGGTCATCGTGCGCTCCTTCGATCTCGGCGGCGACAAGTTTCCCGCGGCTTTCCGCGCGCCGCAGGAGGCCAATCCCTTCCTCGGCTGGCGCTCGATCCGGGTCTGCCTGGATCACCCCGAGATCTTCCGGCCGCAGCTCCGCGCCGTGCTCCGGGCCGCCGCGGATCGCCGTCTCGAACTCATGCTGCCGCTCGTCACCCGGGTGGAAGAGGTGCTGGACTCCCGCGCGATGATGCTCGAGGAGGCGCTCAATCTCGCGCGGGAGGGCGTGCGGGCCGCAGCCTCGGTTCCCATTGGGGTGATGATCGAGACGCCGGCCGCGGCGATCCTCGCCGACGAACTCGCCAAGCACAGCGCCTTTTTCAGCGTCGGCACCAACGACCTGGTGCAGTACACCCTCGCGGTCGACCGGGGTAACGCCCGCCTCGCCGAGCGCTTCACCCCGCATCATCCCGCGGTGGTCCGTCAGCTCAAGACGATCGTGGATACGGGGACGCGCGCGGGGATCGGCGTGAGCGTCTGCGGCGAGATGGCATCCGACCCGCTCTCCGTCGTGCTGCTGCTCGGGCTCGGCTATCGCACCCTCAGCGTCGGGCCGCCCGCGATCCCGCTGGTGAAGTGGGTGATCCGGACAGTCCCGATGTCGGTCTGTCAGGAGGCGGCCCGCGTGGCGCTCACCGCCGACCGCCCGGCGGATGTCACCCGGGCGCTGCGTGAGGGCGTCGGCGACTACTTCGATCCCCGACTCTTCTAGTGCGCTGCTCCGTTGCCGGGCCCGTCCGGCTCCGCTACTTTGCGCCTTGAATTCCGCGGCCCGCATGGGCCACTGCACTCACAACCAAAGCGAAGCTCTCCATGGCCAAGTCGCACCGCCACGTCTTCACCTCCGAGTCCGTG
>JBDTTN010000032.1:0-12305 GCA_039930625.1 Gemmatimonadota bacterium
CCGCTCTTCCCGACGCGATAGATCTGGATGATGTTGGGATGTTCGAGACCGGCGGCGGTCCGGGCCTCCCGGGTGAATCGCTCGACGAACTCGGCGTCGAAGGCGAGCGAGAAGGGCAGAACCTTGATCGCGATCTCGCGCTCGAGATGCTTGTCGCGGGCGCGATAGACGATGGCCATCCCGCCGCGCCCAAGCTCCTCGAGGAGTTCGTATTCCTCGCTGAGGGCTTCGCGGACGATATCGAGTTCAGTGACGTCCCCGCCGGCGATCGCCTGGACGGGGGCACTCACCCGCAGGTCGAGGCCGCAGGTGGGGCAAAACTGCGTCGCCTTCTGAACTTCCGTGCCGCACCTTTGACAGAACATGGCCGAACCTATGCGATTCTGCCTTGGAGAGTCAAGTATTTGGAGCGGGAAGAGTTAGGGCCGGAGCCAGGGTCAGCGGTCTATCACCTCGAATGCGGCGCGACTGGTGCGCGTGCCGCCGGCCGCGTCCTTCACCACCACTTCGATCCAGTAGCGGCCTGACGAGAGCCGATCGAGCGCAACGCTGCGCCCGATGTGGGTCGCCAGCCCCTGGGCATGATCCTCGAAGCCAAGTCGAATGGCGGGTTTCCGGGCGCCGAAGATGCCGAGAAACCCTCCCCCGCCCTGCTTGGTGACGAGGATCGTCGTCTGGAACGGTGCGCCGGGCTCCAGTCCGTAGACCTCGTAGTACAGTTCCATCTCCGTGGACCGGCGATACCGTCCCAGCGGGTTGAACCACACCGTATCACCCGGTGCGGGACGCCAGGTCAGGTTGGCGGCACGCGAACCCAGCACCAGCCCGCTGATCTCCAGTTGCTGACCGGAGAAGTCGCCGGCGGTCAGCGTGTCGGTCGGCAGCATCACGCCACTCT
Source organism: Gemmatimonadota bacterium (assembly GCA_039930625.1). Classification (GTDB taxonomy): domain Bacteria; phylum Gemmatimonadota; class Gemmatimonadetes; order Gemmatimonadales; family GWC2-71-9; genus JADJOM01. The sequence goes on from JBDTTN010000032.1 coordinate 899, forward strand.
CGTCCCCCTGTTCAATTGCGAGGCGATACGAGAGCGGGCCGGGGATCACCGGCACCCTGAGCTTGCCCACGAGGTGCTCGTTGGAGGGCACCGGATCCCGGCTCAGGAAGAGCGTGGTGGTATCGACGGAGGCGACGTTGCGGCCGGTTCGATCGGTCACGCTCAGTCGCACCCGCACCGGATAAACGTGTCCCCGTTCGGTGGCAATATCGTGCAGTGCCGACCCCGGGATGGCATACGTCACATGCATCAGGCTGCCGGTCGAGTCGCGGCCGGCGACGACCACGTCGGTGGACACCTTGAGCTGCCGCGCGTAGGTGAGTTCGTAGCTGTCGGTCCGGGTGCCGAGCGCGATGCTGCGGCGGCCGAGCATTCGCTCCTCGGTGAGATACTTCTGGGATCCCGCGGTGCCGGCCGCGATCAGGCGGGAGTAGACCGGGGCAAACCGGTCCCGGGTGGTGAGCAGCTCGTTGGCCAGCCCGGCACCGGCGCTGTTGTCGCGATCGCCGCGCAGCGCGACGGCGTCGCTGAAGCCGAGCACATCGAACAAGCTCTCGACCAGCTTGTAGTCCTGCACATCCTCGCGCGCCATGAAGTGGAAGACCAGATCGCCATCGGCGCGCCGGTAGTGCCACGACTCGTTGAGCTCCATACCCGGCGCGCTGTAGGTGGCACGCTGGGTCGGCTCGCCGTGGCGGATGTAGATGAGGCCGCGATCGTCGTACTCGCGGCTGCCGGAGCGATAGCGCTCCACGATATCGTAGTGCCGATTGGCACTGACCAGCTGGAAATTCCGCCGGGCGTAGTAGAGCCGGCGGTAATGTTCGCGCAGCCGTTCGCCCTCGCGCAGCAGCGCGCCGCGATCGCGCTGGCCCCAGAAGCGGCGCAGAAAGGCGGCCCGCCGCTCACCGGTGTTATGGTCGAATTCCGCGAGCGCGCTGTCGTTGGCGATCAGCGCCAGGTCTGCGCGATACTCGCCGACCGAGCCGGAGTCGGCACTCTCGGCGCCGTCGTAGTACGCCCGCTGTCCGTCGAGCGAGCCGTGCAGGAACTCGGTGCGGGCCAGCTCCAGTTCACCCAGCCCGTGCCGGCCGCCCTTGGCCAGGTAGCCGCGGAAAGCGGCCAGCGCGGAATCGACATCGCCCACCTCCCGCTCCACCCGGCCGCGATAGAGCAGCACCTCGGGATTCGCGGCAGCCGAGGTCGCGGCTGCCTGACGCAGCGCCTCACGGGCGATGTCGGTCTTGATGTTGATGCGCTGCCGGAGTGCGGTGGCCGCGAGCTCGACCAGGCCGTCCACGAACGACGGGTCCTCCTGCACCGACCGGGCGTAGGCGTTGGCGGCGCGGGTCAGGTGGTCCTTGCCGAACATCGCCTGCAGTCCCTGCACGATCGAGATCTGGGAATCGCCGACCCGATCCTCCGCGATACCGAGACCGTACCAGGCCCAGGGCCAGGTCGGGACCAGTTCGGTGGCCCACTGGAATTCGCCGGCGCCATCGTCGTAACGGCTCTTGCTGCCGAGGTCGCCGAGCCGCACCGCGAGGAATCCGAGGCGAAGATGATTGATGGGGTTGTTACGGTCCGCCTTGGCGACGACGATGAGCCGCTGCTCCAGCTGGACCAGCGCCACCGAATCGCCGGTTGTCTCGAGGGAATCCCGAAAACCCTGCAGCGCGCGCCGGTCCTCGGGTGATTGCGCGAGGAGCCGCGGCGAAATGGCGCAGAGGGCGACGACCGCCAGCAGGCAGGGAACGCTCAGGCGCACAGCCATCGAATTCGCAATCACTCCCACGCTGGATATTGGCGGTTTCGCGATGCTACGGCGATCGGCTTCTCGGGCTAGGGGACGCCCGCCCCCTGCTCCAGCGCCACATCTCGGAGGAATTCGGTGATCCCATCGCGCACCGCCAGCGCATAGCGGCGCTGGCCCTCCGGATTGCGCAGCGCGGCCTCCTGCTCCGGCAGCATCATGAAGAGTCCCTCGGCGAGGACGGCGGGCATCCAGGTGGGACGCACCAGGGCGAGATCCCCGCGGGCTGCTCCGAGATCGCGGAGGCCAAGCCGCTGGATGAGGGCCCGCTGAATGGCCCGCGCCAGCGGCAGGCTCCGCGGGTGATTGTAGAACACACTGGAGCCGTTGTTGGTGAACGGATTCAGGCCATCGGGCAGCGCATTATTGTGAATCGAAACCAGCAACTCGGCGCCGACCGAATCGGCGAACTTCGCGCGGGCCCCCAGATCGACGGGGACATCGCTGGTGCGGGTCATGATCACGCGGGCACCGGCATCGGTGAGCAGATCGCGCAGCAGCAAGGAGACGCTGAGGTTCGCCTCCGCCTCGCGCAGCCCGGTCGGGCCGGTGGCACCGAACGGGGGGTGCCCGGGATCCACCACGATGAGCCGGTCACGCAGCGGATGGCCCCGATCGATCCGCGGAGGCAGTCGCACTTCGAGGACGAGATCGTTGCCGCTCCAGCGGGTCCGATAGCCCCAGACCGGTCCGGCGAGATCGACGGTGATGGTGACCTCGTCGCTCGTGGCCTGCAGCCACCGGATGTCCCGCACGTAGCCGCCCGCCGCGCCATAGCGGGTCCAGTTGATATCGCCGACCGCGTTGTAGAGCCGCAGTGTGAGTCGACCCTGCTCCTCCTCCACCCGGAAGGGAACACGCTGGCTGAGGGGGATACGCAGGTTCGCGCGATCGGCGAGCGGGGTGAGCGTCAGCGAATACACGGTGCCGCGGAGGGAAGGCGTTCCCGCCGGGAGCGCGATGGCGTCCGCCGCCGGCACCCAGGCCTCCTGGCCCCGGCTGAGCCGGACCCGAAGATCGTCGCCGAGTCGGCCGGTGGCGACGGTGCGGGTACCGGTGGGGAAGAACCAGTGATAGGTGGCACCAGGACGAGCTCGCCCGACTGTGAGGCTGTCGGTGTTCCCCTTGTGCGCCGTGTCGTCGTTGAACTCCACCGCGGCCGCCAGGGAGTCAAGCAGCGCCAGCCTGATCGGCCAGCGCGCACGGGCAGTGTCCGTCCCGATGATCGCCTCGACGACGACATCAGTCGGCTGGTTCGTCGTGCTGGACGATGCCCCAGCCTTGCAGCAGGTGGCGACCGGACTCCCAGCCACGGTTCCGCCCAGGAGCGGACCCGGGCTTTCGCCGAGCGCGCGACCCCGGAGCGCCCCGACATACTTGTCCGCCCGCGGTGGCGCCTGGAAGTGGGTCGTATCCCGTTCGAAGGCGCGGACTCCCCAGGACAGTTCCCCGGGACCCACATCCGCAGAGAGCGGAACCAGGCTTCCATCCGGTAACCGGAGTCGGACCACCGCGCCTTCCGCTGCGCGTAGCGTGATCGGCAGATATTCGTCGGCGGGCCACCAGATGCGGCTGGCCGGAGCGAACGAGGTGGTGTCGATCCAGACGCGGCTCGCGGGCGGCTGGAAGCGGCGGACCCGCCGCATGGGATAGATCAGGGTGGCCGAATCGGTGGCGGTTCTCGCGCTGAGCGTGAAGGAGGCGTCACTGTCTCCCGCCAGCGGCACCCACGCCAGCCAGGCTCCGTTGGGCCAGACCCGCACCGGCGCCCCGTTCATCGACAGGGTCGCGGCTCCGGTTCCGAGCGATCCGAAGAGAAAGGTGGAGTCCCGCGCATCCACGATGTCGGTCGGGGACGGGTAGACGACTGCGACGCGCAGCGGTCCCGTCACTGCGGGGACGGGCGGCAGATCGGGGAACACCGAGTCGGGCGCCACGGCGCTGCGCTGGGCCACTGGGCCCGACGCCGGGGTCCCGGGCGCACGGGCGGGGACGGGAGCCACTGGCGAGGGGCTGGAGGCGCAGGCTGGGCCCAGAATCAGGCTGCCGAGGAGAAGCACGCAGCGGCGGGAAAGCATGGGCTGCAAGGTACACAGCCACCGAGACTTACGGCAGATCGTCCGTTGACGCTCTCGCCGGCCAATCCTAGATTGAAGTGGAGTCGCCGTCCCTCAACCTTCCCAGCCCGAGGTACACCGCATCCTCATGCACCCGGCGCGCGCCCGTCGGCACATCGCTGACATTTCCGCCTCGTTGAGGCGGTGAGGTCGCCTATGGTGCCTGACGCATCGCGCGGGATCGCGCCCGGAGCCGCGAGCGTGAAGTGCCCCTCGTGCAACATGCCGGTGGGCGCGGATCTGCCGTTCTGCGGCACCTGCGGCACCCGCCTGACACAGGCGCGGGCGGCGCACGCCTGCCTCCGCTGCGGACGCCAGAACGATCAGGGATTCAAGTTCTGTCCCGCATGCGGGGCGGTCTTCAGCGATACCGGGCCGCAGCCGGTGGTTCCAGTCGCGGTAAAACCGGGCGGGGTGGCTCCACAACTCGCGCTGCTCGACCGCACCGGGCAGGTGGCCCAGCGGTTTCCGCTGCTCAATGCGGTGACGACAATGGGGCGCGCCGGGGCGGACATCAACTTTCCCGACGACGACTATCTCTCCCCGCTGCACGCCCAGTTTCTCTTCCTTGACGGGATCCTGACCCTGCGCGACCTCGGCTCCAAGAACGGGACCTGGATCTATCTCGAGGAGCCGCACCGGCTCACCGATGGAGACCAGGTGCTGCTCGGCAGCCAGATCCTGCGCTACCGCCGGCTTGGCTACCCCGGCCCGCGGCCGCCCGAGCAGGACCAGACCCGGCGGCTGGGCAGCCTCACGCCCGCGACTGACATCGCCAACCTGGCGCAGGTCCGGGCCGATGGCAGCGCCCGGGACATCCTCACCCTGTCACCGGGGAGGACGGTGCGGGTCGGACGGGAACAGGGCGACTGGCAGTTCCCCTACGACTCCTCGATGAGCGCGCTGCACGCGCTGGTGCGGAGCGAGGACGCGGACTTTGTGCTCGTGGATGCGGGCAGCCGGAACGGAGTCGCCATCGCGGTCCGCGGCGAGCGCCGGGTGCCACCGAATGCCCGCCTGCTGGTGGGGGACCAGATGCTGCGCGCGGAGATCGGATGAGGGTTTGCACGACCTGCAGCGCCGAATACGGCGACGACCAGCTCTTCTGCGTCCGGGACGGTACCGCGCTCCGGAAGTCGGCGGCCGGCACCGACCTCGTCGGCGAGGTGATCGCCGAGCGCTATCACATCACCAAGAAGCTGGGCGAGGGCGGCATGGGCCAGGTGTACCTGGCCGAGCATGTGAAGATGGGCCGCCGCTGCGCCATCAAGATCATGACGCCGGGGACGATGAGCGACCCGGACGCCATCAGCCGCTTCAATCGCGAGGCGGCGAACGCGAGTCGCATCAGCCATCCAAACGTCTGCGCCATCTACGACTTCGGTGAGACGCCCGAGGGACTGATCTACCTCGCGATGGAGCTGATCGACGGCAAGAGCCTCACTGCCCTGCTGGACGAGACGCCCACCATGCCGCTCGCGCGCGCGGCGGGGATGATCGTCCAGTGCGCCGAGGCGCTCCACGTCGCCCACGACCTCGGCATCGTCCATCGGGACCTCAAGCCTGACAATATCATGGTGATCACCGCCCGCGGGAAGGACACCATCAAGGTGGTGGACTTCGGCATCGCCAAGGCGATGAGCGGCGACGAGGGCGGGAAGCAGAAAGTCACCAAGACCGGCTTCGTGGTAGGCACCCCGGAGTACATGAGCCCGGAGCAGCTCGCCGGGGACAGCGTCGATGGCCGGAGCGATCTCTACTCGCTGGGCCTGGTCTTCTACCGGATGCTGACGGGGGCATCGCCCTTTCCCGCCGACAGCCAGCAGGAGACGATGATCAAGCGACTCACCGATGACCCCATAACCCTCGCCGCGGCGCGGCCGGATGTGCGCTTCCCGGCCGAGCTGCAGCGGGTGATGGACCGGGCGCTGGCGCGGAGTCCGGGCGATCGCTACCCCAACGCTGGAGACTTTGCGCGGGATGTGCGCAAGCTGGCAACGAGCATGACCGGCTCGGTGGACGTCGAGGCGGGCACCCAGGTAGTACGCGCCGAGGATCTCAAGGCCGCGATCCCGGCGACGCGAGTCGATCCCAAGGCGGGACTCCCCAAGGGCAGTCCCGCCGCATCGCCTGCCAGCCAGGCCTCGGCGCTCCTGCCGGCGAAGAAGGGGCTGCCGCTGGTGCCGATCGCCGCCGTGGTGGTTGTGCTCGCGGTCGGCGGGGGCATCTTTGTGATGCGGGGGTCCGGCGCCAAGTCCGGGATCGACACGCCGGCGGACACGAGCCATCAGGCGGGGATCCCGGCGACGCCGGTGGACACTCCGAAGACGACCAGCACTGGCCCGGGGCCGGTGGTTCCGCTCAACGGCGGTGATACGGCGACGAAACCGCACACGCCGGGCAACGTCAGGCCGGGCGCGACGACCAAGCCACCGGTGGGACAGGACTCGGCGGGGCATGGGCCGTACCCCAAAGTGTCCAGCGTGGCGCTGCCTCCTGTCGACGATATCTTCGACGACGGTCTCCGTGACGGCGCCCGTCTGAAGGCGGAAGCGATCTACAATCGCAGCGGCGTCTCAGATTCCATTCGGGCCGCCGCAGCCAACATGGTCGCGGTCGCGTATCAGCAGGTCAAGAAGTATTCCGACGCGCTGCTCTGGGCCAGGCGTTCACAGACCTTGCGGCCGACGGACGCAGGCCAGAGCCTGATCGACCAGTTGAAACCGCTGGCTTCACCCTGAGGCTCCGTGGCTAACGGCACCGTTCACGTCTCCGTTTTCGGCAAGACCGATCTCGGCCGCACCCGCGACCACAACGAGGACACCTTCCTCGTGGCCGACCTCTCGCGCCGAGTATCGAGCCTGCAACCCGACATGCGGGAGCATGAGGTCGGACCGCGCGGCTCACTCTTCATGGTGGCGGATGGCATGGGAGGCGCCGCCGCCGGCGAGGTGGCGAGTCGGATGGCGGCCGACGCCGTCTTCAGCCACATGAGCAGCGTCTGGCCAGAGGACAACGAGATCAGCGCCCAGCGCTTCGCCTACCGGATGAAGGAGGCGGTCGAACTCGCCAACAACCGGATCCACACCCACGCGCGGGAACATCCGGAGGTGCGCGGGATGGGCACCACCGCGACCGTCGCGGGAATCTTCGGTTCGGATCTGTATCTCGCCCAGGTGGGTGACAGCCGCGCCTATCTGGTCCGCAATGGCGAGATCACCCAGATCACCAAGGATCAATCGCTGATGCAGCGGCTGGTCGAGGCGGGAGAGATCACCGAGGAAGAGGCCGAGCAGAGTGAGCGCCGGAACATCATTCTGCAGGCGCTTGGCCCCGATCCGCGAGTGAAGGTGGACCTCACCCGGCAGTCGCTCCGCAAGGGAGACCTGCTGGTGCTCTGCTCCGACGGCCTCTCGGGCCAGGTGAAGAAAGAGGAGATCGCCGAGGTTGCGGCGGGCACCCCTGAGCTGATGGACCTGTGCGCCAGGCTCATCGATCTCGCCAATGAGCGGGGCGGCCCTGACAACATCACCGCGATCGCCGCCCGGTTCGGCGGAAGCGGTCTCGGCGAGCCCGACGGCGGAGCCGGCGTGGGGCATGAGGTGTACCCGCTGACCGAGGCGGAAGCCACCACCGAACCGGTTCCCGTCTACACCGGCAGCCCCGCCCCGGTGCCGCTTCCGAAGCCGCAGCCTCAGCCGCGCTGGCTGCTGGTTGGTCTGGTCACTCTGCTCGCGGTGGCGCTGGGGATCTACCTGCTGTTCGGCCAGGGCTGAGCGGGCTCGCGGCGACGCATGCGAGCCCAGTTCACCTTCCTTTCCGGCTCCCGCGCAGGACAAACCGACGTATTCACCCAATCCCACATCGGTATCGGTCGCCATCCCCAGTCGGAGTTGAAGTTCGACGCGGACAAGGATCTCGATGTCTCCAGCCGGCACGCGCAGGTCACCCTCGTCGGTGATCTCTACGTGCTGCGCGACCTTGGCAGCACCAACGGCACCCTCGTCAACGGCAAGAAGATCACCGACGACCATGTGCTCGCCGGGGGCGAGACGATCCGCTTCGGGCTGAACGGGCCGGAGGTGAAATTCACCGCGATTTCCACCCCGCGGGCCGTGATGGCGCCGCCACCCGGCGAGGCCAAAGGCCCGGGAACGGTGGTCTTCGGCCCCCAGCCAGGCACGCCGCCCCAGCCGCCTCCCAAGCTGACGCCGGAGCAGTTGCGGAGTCCCCGCCGGACACCCGGTCCAGGAACGAACACCAAGGTTCGGGTGGCAGTGGCGCACCAGACCCGGACGCTCCGGAATACGGTGATCGGCCTGTTCGCGCTCGTGGTCGTGATCTCCGGTGCCTATCTGTGGCAGGCCGCGGAGACGGGGCGCCGCCTCACCGAACAGCGGCGCGTTCTTCTGGGGCAGGTCGACAGCCTGATGGCGGAGATCGGTACGCTCGCCGCCGGCAGCGAAGGGCTCAAGGCCGCGCTCGATTCCGCCCAGGCCGAGGCGGAGCGACTCAAGCGGCAGCTGGCATCGACGCCGAATGACGCCGGGCTCATCAACGATCTCCGCACCCGGCTCGATGCGGCGGTGCGGCAGCAGCGGACCCTCGCCGGCGCGGCGCAAATGGATGCCCGCGGCATCGCCGCGGCGAACCGCGACGCGATCGCCTTGGTCTTCGTGCAATTCCCGAGTGGGCAGGTGTACACCGGGACCGGATTCGCCGTGAAGACCGACCCCAACGGCGGATACATCGTCACCAACAAGCACGTGGTCACCGATTCGAACGGCGTCGCGGCAGCCAAGATCGGACTGGTGTTCGAAGGCTCACGGCAGAACTTCCGGGCCGACATCGACCGGCTCTCCGACCACTCCGACCTGGCGCTGCTCCGGGTGAGTGTGCACCGCGGCGTGCCGATCATCAAGGGTCTCGCCGACAGCACCAGACGGCTGGACATGGGCGAACCGGCGGCGGTCCTGGGCTTCCCGCTGGGTCTCGACATCGCCGGCGGACGCGAGTGGAGTGAATCGGGGGTCGCGGCCACCCTCACACTCGGCACCGTCTCCCGCACCCTGCCTGACCTGATTCAGCTCGACAGCTACGGCGCGCAGGGCGCCAGCGGAAGCCCGATTCTCGATAAATCCGGTCTGGTGATCGGCGTGCTCTATGGCGGGCAGCCGGGGAGCAATGGGCGGATACTGTACGGCGTCCCGGTGAGCTTCGTGAGGGAATTGCTCACTCCCTGAGGGTTCCTTCACCCGACGCCGCGGTCCCGGGTGCCCGTGGTGAGGGTAGTCACCGCCCCTTCCGGCCCTTCCTTACATCATTGGTGGCATGGAGTTCCCGCCGCCGTCCCCCTCACATCCCGGTGCCTCCGATCGCCTTCTCTCCGGGGTGGCGAGAGGGGGAATCGTCCTGTTTCTGTGCGGCGTTGCGGCGGCGGCGTGGTGGACGCTTACCCGCATTGACCAGGCGGTCAGGGATACCGCGCAGCACAACCTCACGACGGTCATGGCCAGCGCCAGGGAGGCGACCCGCCATTGGGGCACCCGCCAGCAGGCGATGGCCGCAGCACTGACCGCCACCCGCGGGCTGGGGGACACCGTCGCCCGTCTGCTCGCGAACGAATTGACCCTGCGCCCCAGGCCGCAGCTCGCAGACGCGGTCCGCCACCTGCTGGATTCCGGTGTCAGGGAACATGGAATCCCGGGCTACTGGATCATCCGAGTCGACGAGACCACCCTCCTCCACTGGCCCGATTCCCTGCCGCCCAGTCCGCCCGCGCGGATGCGGGACGCGCTCGATAAGGCGCTGGACGGGCTCCCCGCGCTCGGCACCTTCCCGGCGGACATCGACCCCACGCCGCTGCTCTGCGCCTTCGCCCCCATTCGCGACCAGCATGGCGAGATGGTCGCGGTGCTGGTGCTGGAACTTCCGGCCCGCCGGGAACTCGCTGCATTGGCGGAGGAGACTCATGTCCATTCGATGAGCGAGGTGCATTTCTTCGCCGCCGATGGACACGTCCTCGGCGCCAGCTCCGCTGGGCCGCCGCCTCGGCGCGGATCGGTCGTCGCGATGGCGCCCCGAATCACCAAGGCTTCGACTGAACGGGGAACGGGCCTCGACCTCGATGGCTACGCCAACCACGAGGGCCGGAGAGTCATCGGCATCTGGGAGTGGGACGATCAGCTCGACATCGGCATTGCGGTCGAGACCGACGCACGGAGCGCCTATCATGTCGTGGACACCGCCCGCAGCGCGCTCTTCGGTGGGGCGAGCCTCACTTTCCTGCTCTTCGTCGCGGCCCTGGCGGCAGTGACCCAGTCCCGCCGGCGCGCTCATGCCATGTCCGCACTGCAGCGCCGGCTGGCTGCGGTGCTGGAATCGACCACCGACCCAGTCTGCTTCGCCGATGCAACCGGCCACGCGATCTACCTCAACGACGCGGGCCGCTCCCTGCTCGGCGCCGGTACCGAGTTCCCGCTGCGGGGCCAGGCGGTTCCGCCATGGGCGCGGGTGCTGCTGCGCATCGAGGCGCTCAGCGCCGCGGCGCGCGACGGGAACTGGGCCGGCGAGACCTCGATTCTCACCGCCGATGCCCGCGAGCTCACCCTCTCGCAGGTGATCATCTGCCACCGCCGAGCGGATGGCGCGGTGGACTTCTACTCGACCATCGCGCGGGATATCACCGAGCGGAAGCAGCTCGAGCGCCGGCTCTCCGAAGAGAAGGAGCGGGCCGAAGTCACTCTCGGCTCCATCGGTGACGCAGTGGTACGGACCGACGCCCGGGGCGTGATCGAGTATCTCAATCCCGTCGCCGAGCAGCTCCTCGGCTGCCGCAACGCGGACCTCTCCGGACGGCCGATCTCGACTGTGGTGACGCTGGTGCACGAGACCACCCGGGAGCCGATCGAGAATCCGGTCGAGACCTGCCTGCGGGAGAAGCGGGTCGTCGGGCGTTCCAATCTCTCGCTGCTGGTGCGACCGGATGGGCGCGAGTTCGCGATCGACGACAGCGCCTCACCGGTCACCAACAACGACCATGAGATCATCGGCGCGGTGCTGGTCTTCCACGACGTGAGCCGGGCCCGGACGCTCGCGCGGCAGCTCGCCCACCAGGCCAGCCACGATCACCTCACCGGACTGGTCAACCGGCACGAGTTCGAACGCCGGGTGGGACGCGCGCTGACCCGGGCGCAGCAGGAGGCGGTGACCCACGCGCTCTGCTTCCTGGACCTGGATCAGTTCAAGGTGGTCAACGACACCTGCGGCCATGTGGCGGGCGACGAACTGCTCCGGCAGCTCGCCAGCGCGCTGCAGAAGAAGGTCCGCCGGCGCGACACGCTGGCCCGGCTGGGCGGCGATGAATTCGGGGTTCTGCTTGAGCACTGCCCGCCCGGTCAGGCGACGCGCGTGGCGCACGACCTGCTGGAGACGGTGCAGGAGTTCCGCTTCGTGTGGGAGGGGAAGCCGTTCGCGC
>JBDTTN010000033.1:0-12170 GCA_039930625.1 Gemmatimonadota bacterium
GCAGGCGGCTGCGCTCGTTGCCGCGCCGGCGATTCGCTCCGACTTCCGCACCCAGGAATTCGGCTTCGACTCGCCGAGCGACGATCTCTTTCCCAGCGGCGATGAACCGGAGCGTTCGGCCGAACCCGCCGGCGCCCGCCAGCCTGAAGTGGGCACGGTCTTCCAGCTCTTCAACACCTATCTCGTCTTCGAAGGGGCCGAGGGCCTGGTCTTCGTGGACCAGCACTCCGCGCATGAGCGGGTCATCTTCGAAGGGGTGATGGCCCAGATCGAACGCGGCAGCATGGCGGGCCAGCGGCTGCTGCTGCCCGTCACGCTCGAGCTCACCGACGAGGAGCTGGATGTGGTCGAGGGCTACGGCGATGTCCTGAGCGGAGTGGGGTTCGAGGTCGAACCATTCGGGGGACGCACTGTCGCGATTCACGCGGTGCCGACGCCGCACCCGAAGTTCGACGCCGCACGCTGCTTCCAGGAGATGGTCGCCGACCTCGCCCGCGGTCGCTTCGGGGCGTGGGCCAACCGGCTGGAGCGCTTCGCCGCGACCTACGCCTGTCGCGCGGCAGTGAAGGGGGGCGACCGGCTCGACGAGCGGGAGCAGCGCGAACTCCTCGGGCGGCTCTTTACCTGTACGCTCCCGCCGCACGACGTCCACGGGCGCTCGACCATCGTGCAGCTGCCGCTCGAGGAGCTGGAGCGCCGCTTTGGCCGGCGTTAGGATCCCGGTCATTGTTGGCCCGACCGGCATCGGCAAGACCGCGGTCGCCCACGCGCTCTCTGCCCACTGGCCGCTGGAGGTCGTCTCGGCCGATTCGCGCCAGGTCTATCGCCTCCTCGACATCGGCACCGCCAAGCCGCCGAGGAAGTGGCTCGCCAGAGTTCCCCATCACGGTATCGATCTGGTCAACCCCGGCGAGCGCTACAGCGCCGGGCGCTTCGCGCGGGAGGCTCCCGGGTGGATCGCCGAGATCGGGTCGCGCGGCAGGCTGCCGGTCATCGTTGGCGGGACCGGGCTGTACGTGAAGGCGCTGGCGGAGGGACTCTTCAACGAGCCGCCGCTCGATCCTTCGCGGCGCCGCGACCTGGAACGCTGGGCGCTGTGCCTCGAGCCGGTGGATCTGGTGCGCTGGGCCGCGCGACTCGATCCGGGATTCGAGGGCGGTGGGCGGCAGCGCGCCTCGCGGGCCGTCGAGGTCGCGCTGCTTACCGGTCAGCCGCTCAGCTACTGGCAGGCCCACGCGCGGGCGCACGGGGTGATCGATCCCTGGTACGTAGTGCTGACCGCGCCACGGGCGGTGCTGCATCAGCGGATTCTGGTGCGGGCGGAAGAGATGGTGCGCCGCGGTATGATCGAGGAGGTGGCTGCGGTGCTCGCGGAGGGGGCACCCGCCGGCGCGCCTGGTCTCGACGCGATCGGTCCGCGCGAGGCGGTGGAGTACCTGCACGGTGCCCGGACCAGGGAGAGTGTCGCCGAGGCGGTGGCCGTTGCGAGCCGACAATACGCCAAGCGCCAGGAAACCTGGTTCCGGCACCAGCTTGACGGGCCGGTGCTCACCCTCGATGCCACCCGGCCCGCGGAAGAGGTCGCCGCGGTGATCGCCGAGGCGTGGCAGCAGGCCCGGTAGTCCGCGGTTCCCCTTTCCCCTTTCGCCTTTCCCTCTAGTATTCCCGCATGGATCTCCGCGCCGACCTCTCCGATGCCGCCCAAGCCGGGAACACCGGTCGGCTGCGCGAACTGCTCGAGCACAATCGCGACTTTGCCAACATGCCGGATGGCGGCGGCTACACCCCGCTGCATTACGCCGCCTACTTCGGCCACACCGACGCGGTGCGCTACCTGATCGCTATCGGGGCCGACGTCGCCTCCATCTCCATGGATCCGCTGCGCAACCAGCCGCTGCATGCGGCGGCGGGCAGCGGGCACATCGAGATCGCCCGGATCCTGCTGGACGCGGGCGCGGATGTGAACGCGGAACAGTCCGGGCAGTGGACGGCGCTGCACGGCGCCGCCCAGCGAGGATTTCTCGAAGTGGTCTCGCTGCTGCTCGAGCGTGGCGCGCGTCCCGAAAGCCCGAGCATCTCCGGGGCGACACCGCTCTCACTGGCCCGCGAGAAGGGCCACGAGGGCGTGGTCGCGCTGCTGGCTCCCCTGACGCCCGAGAGCGAGCGGACCGCATGAAGATCGGCATCACCTGTTACCCGACCTACGGCGGCTCCGGCGCGGTCGCGACCGAGCTGGGCCTCGCCCTCGCGCGGCGCGGCCATGAGGTCCACTTCATCTCTTACGCCTCTCCGTTCCGGCTGCGCGGATTCGCGGAGCGGGTGTTCTTTCACGAGGTCGATACCTCGATTGCGCACTATCCGCTCTTCGATCACTTCCCCTACACGCTGGCGCTGGCCTCCAAGCAGTACGACGTCGCCAAGCGTGAGGCGCTCGACGTCCTGCACGTGCACTACGCCATCCCCCACGCGACCACCGCCTGGCTTGCGCGGGAGATGCTGCAGGGCAAGCAGCCGCTCAAGGTGATCACCACTCTGCACGGCACCGACATCACGCTGGTCGGACAGGAAGCAACCTTCTACGAGATCACCAAGTTCTCGATCGAGCGCTCCGACGAAGTCACCGCTGTCTCCGCCTTCCTGCGGGACGAGACCTACCGGACCTTCGGCTGCGTGAGCTGCAACGTGCGGGTCATTCCCAACTTCGTGAACCTCGAGGAGTATCGTCCCGACCCCTCCGCCTGCGCCGGCGCGTTTGCACCGGCCGGCCAGAAGGTCATCACCCACGTGTCCAACTTCCGCGAAGTGAAGCGGGTGAAGGATGTGGTGCGGATCTTCGCCCGGATCCGCAAGGCGATGCCGGCCACTCTGGTGATGGTCGGTGACGGCCCCGAGCGGGCCGATGCCGAGCGGGAGGCGGAACAGCTCGGCGTGACCGACAGCGTGCGATTCCTCGGCCGCCTCGACCGCGTGGCGGTCATCCTCCAGGCCAGCGATCTCTTTCTACTGCCCTCGCAGACGGAATCGTTCGGGCTCGCGGCGCTGGAAGCGATGGCCTGCGGCGCCCCGGCCGTCGCCAGTCGAGTCGGAGGTCTCCCCGAGGTGATCGAGGATGGTGTCTCGGGGATTCTTGAACCCGCCGGCTCGGTTGAGGCGATGGCCCGCCGCTCCATCGAGCTGCTGCAGGACCCCGCCCGCCACCGCGCGATGAGGGATGCGGCGATCGCCCACGCGAGCACATTCTCCGCCGACCGCATCGTGCCGATGTACGAGGCGCTGTACAACGAGGCCGTCGGGTGAGCGTTCCGGATCTGGTCAGCGCCGCCGTCCTCGGAGTCGTCGAAGGTGTCACGGAGTTCCTTCCCGTCAGTTCCACCGGACACCTGATCATCGTTGGGGACTGGCTCGGATTCAGCGGCGATCGCGCCAAGACTTTCGAGATCGTCATCCAGGTCGGCGCCATACTCGCCATCGTCTGGCTCTATCGGCACCGCTTCCTCGAGGTGGCGCGCTCCGCGGCGCGGGAACCCGACAGCCGCCGCTTCATCACCAATCTCGTTCTGGGGTTCCTGCCCGCCGCGGTCCTCGGCCTGCTCACCCATCACTGGATCAAGGCGCACCTTTTCACCCCGCTCGTTGTCGGCTGCGCCTTCATCGTCGGCGGCATCGCGATCCTGATCATCGAGCGCTGGAAGCCAGTCGCTACGGTAGAGACTGCCGCGGAGATCACCCCGCGTACCGCGCTGGGTGTCGGTATCGCGCAGATGCTGGCCCTCATTCCGGGGATGTCGCGCTCGGCGGCCACCATCATGGGAGGGTACTCGCTCGGTCTCTCCCGCACGGCGGCGACGGAATTCTCCTTCTTCCTTGCCGTCCCGGTGCTGACGGCAGCGGCAGGGCTCGATCTGTTCAGGAGCCTCGATGTTCTGTCCCGCGCGGACATCCCGCTGTTCCTCGTTGGGCTGATCGTCTCATTCATCGCGGCGTTCGTGGTGGTCAAAGGATTCCTGAAATACGTCGCCCACCACAGCTTTTCCGCCTTTGCCTGGTACCGCATCGGGTTCGGACTGCTGCTGCTCTGGGCGTACGGGCGCAGCGGCTTTCCCGCGCTCTGAGCCATGGGTCCGCCGGTGACGCACCGCTTCGAGGCGCTGCCTTCGACCCAGGACGCGCTGCACGAACTGGCGCAGAATGGGGCTCCTCCCGGTACGGCCGTGGTCGCGCAGCGGCAGACGCTGGGTCGCGGCAGCCGAGGGCGCGGCTGGGAGTCACCCGCGGGCGGACTATGGTTGAGCGTGCTGTGCCGGCCGCCGGGGGACCTCGCGATGGAGGTGCTGAGCCTCAGGGTCGCGCTCGCCGTTGCCGACGCGATCGAACATGCCTGTACCGGGGTCACGCTCCAGCTCAAGTGGCCCAACGACCTGATGCTCGGCGGCCTGAAGCTCGGCGGCATCCTCTGTGAGGCCCGCTGGCACGGCGGCACACTCGGCTGGGTCGCGGTGGGAGTCGGGATGAACGTCGTCAACCCGATCCCGGAGGCGCTGCGGAACTCGGCCAACGCACTCGCAAGCGTCACGACTTCTGCGACCCCCGAGGCGCTGACGGAGCCGCTGGCCCGGGCGATTGCCTCCTCGGGTCAGCGCGGTGGCTTGCTCACCGCGCGTGAGGTGGAGCGCTTCCGCTGCCGGGACTGGCTCCTCGGAAAGCCGCTGACAACACCCGGGCAGGGAATCGCTGAAGGCGTCGCGGAGGATGGTTCGCTGATTGTCCGGGGGGATGGCGGAGCCTCGACCCGATTCCGCACCGGAACCGTCACCCTGGCGCCGGATGTCCAGCCGCGGCTCCCGCCACTGACGTCGAACCCCTGACGGCTTACCTTTTCTCCAATGCTCCTCACCCTCGATGTCGGCAACACCGAGATCACGGTCGGTCTCTTCCGCGGGGACTCACTCTCCGCGCACTGGCGACTGACGACCAACCCCGACCGCACCCCCGACGAGTGGGGATCGGCGCTGGGTGCCTTCCTGCTGCATGCCGGTCACTCGCCCAATGAGATCCGCGCGGCCATCATCGGGTCGGTGGCGCCGGGGACGACTCAGAGCCTGCTCGAGGGAGTCCGCGCCATCACCGGCGCTCCTGTCCTCGTGGTAGATGCCAACTCGGCGCTCCCTATCACCCTCGATGTCGAGGAACCGCTCAGCGTCGGTGCGGACCGGATCATCAATACCCTTGCCGCCGTGGAGTGTTACCACTCTGACACGGTAGTGGTGGACTTCGGAACGGCGACCACCTTCGACTGCATCACCGAGGACGGCCGGTTCATCGGCGGCGTGATCATGCCGGGCCTGCGTACCTCGGCGGACCATCTCACTCGCCGCGCGGCGAAGCTCCCCGCGACCGAGCTGCGCCCGCCGGAGCGGGTGATCGGGCGGCGCACCGAGGAATGCATCCGGGCGGGCGTCCTGCTCGGTGCTGCCGATGCGGTCGATGGCATCGTCCGCCGCATCCAGCGCGAATGGCCCACGGGACGGGTGCCCAGGATCGTCGCCACCGGCGGCCTGGCCTCGACCATCGTCCCGCTCACCACCACGATCGAACTGGTCAATCCCGACCTGACGCTGCACGGGCTGCGCCTCGCGGCCCGGCACCTCGGCGCCTCATGGTGATCTCGCCGGCCCGGAGATTCGGCTATCGCCGCTTCGGTTCCAGCTTCGATTACCTGCTCCATCTGCGCCCCGCCGAATGGCCCATCATGGCGGCGCACACCACCCTCGGATACCTGCTCGGCGTCGGAGTGAGCGGCGCCCTGGCCGGTGCCCACCTCCGTGAGGCGCTCCTCGGCCTCTTCCTCTGGGTGATTTGTCTCAACGGCGGGACGCTCGCCATCAACTCGGCCTTCGACCGCGACGAGGGCGACATCGGCTACCTCAAACAACCGCCGCCGGTGCCGAGACACCTGGGTCTCTTTGCGCTGTTGCTGATGGCGGTCGGGCAACTGCTCGCGTTCTCGCTGCCGCAGGGATTCACCTGGGCCTATGCCATCTGTCTGGTGATGTCGCTGGCCTATTCGGTGCCGCCGATCCGGCTGAAGGCGGTGGCGGGATTCGACTGGCTGATCAACATGTGGGGCTTCGGAACGCTTACCCCGTACGCCGGCTTCGCCCTCACGGGAAGAGCGCTCGACCTGCCGCACGGTCTGGTGCTGCTGGCCTTCTGTCCGCTCTTCGCGAGCCTCTACCCGCTTACCCAGCTCTACCAGTTCGAGGAAGACAGTCGGCGCGGGGATCGCACCCTCGCGCTCATCCTCGGTATGCGCCGCAGCCTCCTCGTGGCGATAGCGGCGGCGATCGTCGCCTTTGCGATGTTCGCTGTGGCGGGAAGGCTGTCGGGGTGGGGTGTGCAGGACGGCGACCTGCTCAGGTGGTGCGGTCTCCTGGTGGCGGCGGGCGCGTGGGTCTGGGTGCTGCTGCCATGGCTCGCCCGGCACGAACGTATGACAGAGTCGGAACATCAGGCGGGGATGTACGCCGGCCTCGGGGCATGGGCCATCACCGACCTGGTGGTGATCCTCGCCTGGGGCCTTTATACTTAGTCCGTCGCATCACCCTGCCTACCGGAGATACCATGAGTGCGGTGGTCCCCGCCCACGCCGGCGCCGATCAGACTGAGCTGCCCTACGTTCTACGCGCAGCGGTGAAGCTGGGCATTCTCGAATCCGCCGCGATCCTCGTGATCGGGCTGGTCTCGAAATTTCTCGACGGCATCCTCGAAACTGCCCTGCTCGCGGTGCTCGTTACCGTCGCCGTGCTCGCGGTGACTTTCCTTCCGGGAATCTGGACCCGCGCCCGTTCGATCGAAGGCATCTCCGGAGCCGCCGGCATCGGCCTCGCCGCGACAGTGGTCTTCCTGTTCGTCGACGTCTGCTTCTTCCAGCCCTTTGGTCTCTACACCCATCGCTGGCTCGACATCGGCGGCGGCAGCAACTGGTGGTATCACCCCGTCTTCTGGATGGTCGGCACCTACCTCCCCTGGCTCGGCGCCTGGATTCTGGCGAATCAGGCGGCGAAGGGCGGCACACCGAGCTTCGCGGGCGCGTCGGTCATGCTGGTCGCCGCGACGGTCGTCGCGATGGTGGTTGGGGTAGCGCTTCACTTCCCGGGCGCCGGCTGGAATGTCGGCACCTTCGGCGTCGCCTTCCTTCCGGGGCTCGCGCTTGCGACAGTCGTGTCGGTCCTCGGAGCCCGTCGGAAGTAGGAACGGATGCGCTGGTTCGGCATCCTGACGCGGGTCGTCGGCTGGCTGCTCACGCCTCTGGTGGCGTGGGCAGCTTCGTTTTTCGGGGCGTGGGTGCTGCTGAATCTCGGCGGGCAGTTCAGCAACCCCCGCTACGCGGTCTATGCCGCCCTGGCCGTTGCCCTCGTGAGCGGCGTCGCCATCCTCCTGCTCTGGATGCAGCTGCTGCGGCGCTCGCCGCGGCTCCGCCACTCCCTCCACGTCGATCCGGAAGGGCTCCCAGTACTCGATGATGCGGCAGAGGCGAAGGCAGAAGCGGCGGAGTCACCAGCGGCAGGGACCGGCCCCGAGGCGCCCAAGTGAGGCGACTGTTTCTGGTTGCCACCGCGCTGGCGCTCCCCGCTTGCGGCGGAGGCTCCAAGCCACAGGCGGAAGCACCCAGGGCTGCGGCGGAGGAAGCGCACGCCCGCGACTCGCTGATCCTCACTACCAGGGCGGGCGCGGAAGTCTGGTTCGTCGCGGAGCGGCCGGCGAACGACTCATCGGGCGCGCCTTGCACCGAGCGGGCGATGGAGATTCGCTGGGCCGGCAAGGCCACCCCGATTCCGCTGCTGTACACTGGAGCGACGCCGCACCTCGTGAACGACACCACGATCGAGGCGGCCATCTGGCTGCACTGTCGTCCCGGCAACGTGTATCGGGTAGACCTGCACACCGGGCGACCGGTCCGGGTCAAGTGAAATGAGGCTACTCTCCGTCGCCTTCCTGTTGGCCACCGCAGCTCCCGCGGCCGCTCAAGGGCCCGGCTTCCAGTTAGGCCACCTCTTCACCGATCCGTCCGCGACCAGCTACCGCCTCGGTACCACCGCGAGAATCACCGGCCCGCTCGGCGCGGGCCTGCACGCCGAGGTGATCGACGGCCGAAGCCCGATGGGGAACCTCTGGGGGGTGGGTGCGGATCTCTCCTTCTTCCGCAGCGGCAAGCCCGGGCCGTACGCCGTCGGAGGTATCGAAGGTGGGCTGGTAACCAAGGGCAACGAGACCTTCTGGGGCTCGTGGTCCGCCGGCCTCGGCTACGAAGTCTTTCCGCTCAAGGGACTCTCGCTCGCGGTCGAGGGCAGGTATCGGGTGATCGGACCGGGCGGGTTCGACGGGGTGGAGATTGGGGTCCGTCTCGGCCTGGACCGCAACTCGCGCTCGGCCCAGCCTGCAGCGGCGGGCGGTGGCACCGGGCGCATCTCGAGCGCCGGCCCCGCTACCGACGCCGCCCCCGAGGCGGAAGCCATACGCTCGGATCTGGGAGAAAATGGGGTGCCTGCCGATCGTGCGGCGCTCATCGGCGGGGTGGTGCAGACCGCGCTCGATGTCATGGGCATGCCGTATCGCTGGGGTGATCAGGGGGAAGAAGGCTTCGACTGCTCGGGCCTCATCCGCTACGCCTTCGGCCGGCACGGGATCGTGCTCCCCCGCACCAGCGCGGAGCAGGCCCGGCAGGGGGAGGAGGTCGGGAAGGATCTGGACGCCCTGCGCGCCGGAGACGTGCTGACCTTTGCGACCCAGGGATCGCGCATCTCCCACGTCGGGCTCTATCTCGGCAAGGGAAAGTTCATCCACAGCGCGAGAGGCGGGGTGCAGATCAGCGTGCTCAGCCCCGACGACATCTCGGGTCGATGGTGGTTCCAGCGATGGCGGGGAGCGCGGCGGGTGATTGCCTGATCTCCGCCGCTCAACGGACAGACAGCAAAGAGCCCTCCGGGACACTGCTCCCGGAGGGCTTTCTTCGTGGAGTGGCCAGGGGTGCAGCCGGCTCAGTTGTGCTGATGCGTGCTATCCTGGGCCGAGTGCTCATGATCCATGTTCATGTTCATATCCATGTGCTCGTGGTCCATGCCGCCTTCGCCCATGATCTCCAGCGAGGCGAGGTCGCGCTGGAGCATGGGATCGGACTCGTCGAGCGACGGCCACTTGGAGGGGTCATCAGGCGCGAAGATGCCGGTGATGTGCGCCATCGCGCCATTCTTCAGGAACTTGCCGGAGGTATTGTCGTATTCGCCGACCACCCGGTAGACCCGTCCCGCCCGGAGCCGAAGCCCCGCGCCGCTGACGCCGGGGAGGCTGCGACTGACCCCTCTGACCATGCCATTCTTGTCGCGCACCGCCTTCACCCGGGCGATCACCTTGCCGGATGCGACATCCTCGAGCCGTACGCCCACTCCGTAGTCGTGCAGATGGCCGCCATAGCCCAGCAGCCGGCCGTCGAGCGGAAAGGTGAACTCGTACGCCTTTTCACTCTTGCCTACCGGCAGGTCAAAGGTGTTGCTGCCGCCGACCGTCAGGTTGGCATCCATGTACAGTGGCAGCACCTCGACCGGGCGCGGATTCTGGTTCTTGGGCGAATAGAGCAGGGACATGGTCATGTAGACGCCGTCGAGGTCCTTGCCGGTCTCGTTGTGCCACATGATGTAGAACCCGAGATCCATTCCCGGCTTCATCGGCACGCCGATGGTGGCAGGGATCGTCGCATCGGCCGTCTCCTGACCCGCGCCGAAGAGGCGCTCGATGGCCGGATAGATCGCCTGCCGCCGGCTGTAGTTCATCCCGATCATGTGATGCATGAGCCGCTTGGGCAGGGGATTCCCCTGGGCATCCTCGACGCCGCTCTTGAAGCCGCGCATCCAGCCCTCGACCGGCCAGATGAAGTGGTAGACCGGCGTGTTGGCGCCCGCTCCCATGTCCATCATGGCGTGATCCATCGCGGCCATGTTGGGCAGGAAGAATGGGCCGGCCTTGATGCGGACCTCATGCTTGGACGAGTCGACGGTCACCGTCACGGTGACCTCGTCACGAGGCCGCAATGTTGGGTGGCCAGGACCGACGGCCAGCGAGGCGAGCAGAACGAGCGAAAGGGACATGGGACTTTCTCCTGAATGCTTACCGGCCCGGAGCGTCATGCCCCGACGGCTGCGGCGGAAATGTAGGCACGACCGGCGAGTCTGTCAGGTCACTACTGATGCGATGAGGGAGTTGTTTGGTCGTGATCGTGATGTTCGCCCGTCGGCATCGAGTCCATCACCATCGGGGCCTGCGGCTGGCGGCGGGCCGTCATCATCGCGTTGCCGCGGCGCGCCAGGAAGCGCAAGTCACGCTTGAAGAGGCTGTCCTCGGGCTCGAGGCGGGGCCACCGCTCCATCGAACGGGGCGCAAAGATCCCGACCATGCTCCCCATCGCGCCCTTGACCAGGGTGTCCGCAGTGGGGTTCTCGTAGACCGCCACGATCCGCTAGCGATGCCCGGCGCGGAGCCGCAGCCCTTCACCGCTGATCCCGAACAGGCGCCGCTCCATCCCGCGGATAGTTCCGTCCGCCCGGGTACGTGCGTTCACCCGCGTCAGCACCTTGCCGGTCTCCGCATCCTCGAGGCGCACCTCGCGGCCATAGTCGTGCAGATGGCCGCTGACGCCGAGGATCCGGCCTTCCGTGGGAACGGTGAACTCGTGCACCCGTTCCGAGTGGCCGGGAGGAACATCGAACTCGTTGGCCCCGCCGACGGTGAGATTCACGTCGAGATAGAGTGGCAGGACATCGACCGGCCGGGGCAGCTGATTTCTGGGCGTCCACAGCATCACGATCCGAAGCCGAACCCCCTCGAGGTCGTGTCCCAGGCTGTTGTGCCAGGCGATATACATGCCGAGCGGCATGCCGGGCGTGAGCGGCACGCCGATGGACTTCGGCAGCTGGAAGTTCCCCGTCTCCACTCCCGCGCCCCACAGCCGCTCGGCGGCAGAGTAGATGAGCTGCCGGCGGTCATAGTTGATCATGATCAGGTGGTGCATCAGTTGCCGAGGAAGCTCGATCCCGTTCTGGTCGAGCACCGAGACCCGGAAGCCCCGAAACCATCCCTCCACCGGCCAGTCGAAGCGGTAGACCGGCGTATCGTGGCTGCGGGAGTGGTCGTGCACGACGCTCATATCAGGGAGGTCGAAGGGACGGGTCGTGATGATCACCTCGTGGGCCGACGAATCGATCTGGACGGCGAGTGATTCGACGGAGTCAGCCGGGGAAAGGCAAACCGTCAGCCCAAGCAGGACGGGAAGAACCATCAGGGAACTCCTCGGCGGGGGTCGCGTCCGGCATGCAAGCCGGGTCTGAGAGCGGGGTAAGTGTGGAACCCGGATGATTGGCTCAGGCTGTGTACGCCGCACGGGAGAGTTCGGTTCCTTGGCACTCTGCCTTGACATCTGCCAGCGACGGCTTATCTTCACCGCAGTTGCTGGCAGTCTCAGTAACAGACTGCTAAACCATTGTTGCTCTTTGATTTACATATATCACCGACGTGGAGGATGTTCCCATGAGTACCACGAAGGCCAAGTCCAAGATCAAGCTTCACCCCCTCGAGGACAGGGTCGTGATCGAGCCTTCCGACGAGGCCGAGTCCATGCGCGGCGGGCTGTACATCCCCGACACCGCCAAGGAAAAGCCGACCCAGGGCGAAGTAATCGCTGTCGGTCCCGGTCGTATTGAGAAGGGCGAGCGGGTCAAGATGGACGTCTCGGTGGGCGATGTGGTCATCTACGGGAAGTACAGCGGCACGCCGTACACCGTCGATGGCGACGAAGTCATCATCATCAAGGCCTCGGATATCCTCGCCAAAATCGGCTGAGGACGTCTGACTTCCCGATAGGAGAACTCTGCAATGGCTGCCAAGGAACTGATGTTCAACAGTGACGCCCGCGCCAAGCTCAAGCGGGGCGTTGACGCCCTCGCGGACGCGGTGAAGGTCACGCTCGGCCCCAAGGGCCGCAATGTGGTCATCGACAAGAAGTTCGGCTCCCCGACGGTCACCAAGGACGGCGTGACCGTGGCGAAGGAAATCGAGCTCGCCGATGCGATCGAGAACATGGGCGCGCAGATGGTGAAGGAAGTCGCGACCAAGACCAGCGA
>JBDTTN010000034.1:0-12150 GCA_039930625.1 Gemmatimonadota bacterium
GATCGCGGCGCGGCTGGAGCCGGGGACCTATCAGCCGGCTGCCGCGGCGGGATGAGCCGACCCCAATGAACGCCCGGCAGATCGGTGCCCTGCTCTTCCTCGGCGCCGCGTGGGGGGCCTCCTTTCTGTTTATCCGGGTCGCGGCGCCGGTGCTCGGGCCCTTCCCTTTGATGGCGGGCCGAGTGAGCATCGCGGCCGGCGCACTCTGGCTGTTCTCGCGGATGCAAGGAGTGCCGGTCACCCTGCGGCCCTACTGGCGGCGGCTCCTGCTGCTCGGCTTGGTCCATGCGGCGCTGCCATTCGCGCTCATTGCGACGGCGGAGATCCACCTCACCGCATCGATGGCGGCGATGCTGATCGCGGCTCAGCCGTTGTTCGCGGCGCTGATCGGTGTGCTCTGGCTGGGAGAACCGATCTCCGCGCGGCGCGGGATCGGGCTGCTCCTCGGACTCGGCGGGGTCGCGATTCTGGTGGGGTGGACCCCCGGAGGGCTCGACCGCACTGCCTTGTGGAGTGTGGTGGCGTCATTGGCAGGCGCGCTTGCCTACGCGGCAGGCGGCATCTTCGCTCGCCGGCGGCTCAGCGACGCGCCGCCGCTCACCCTCGCCCTGGGTCAGCAACTCGGTGCGGCGGCCTGGCTGGTCCCGCCGGCGCTGCTCTACCTGCCGGATGCGCGGGTGACGGCGGTCGCCGTCGCCGCGATGGTCACGCTCGCGCTCCTGTCCACGGCGGTGGCCTATGTGGTCTTCTTCTGGCTGCTGGGCGAGGTCGGCCCGGTGCGGGCGTTCACAGTCACCTACGTGATCCCGATCTTCGGCGTCGGATGGGGGGTACTCTTTCTCGGCGAGCGGCCGAGTCTGGGCATGGGCGTGGGGCTGGTGGGGATCCTGTTGAGCCTCGTGCTGGTGAACGAGAGGAAACCCGGGGAGGCGGTCGCGGCGGAGCTGACCCGGCGGGCGGCGTGAGACTTGGGTGAATCCCTGCTGGTGGGCGAGCGGCTTGCCTAACTGTGATGCAGTTCGATGAGCGAGGGACGGCCAAGCTGATCGGCGCTGACGGTCACGGAGAGATTCAGGAGGCTCGGCGCGTCGGGGGGCGGAAGCGCGGTGCTCCCGTCGGCGGGAAGTGGCTCATCGCTCCGGCACAGGTGCAGGGCGCCCGCCCTGCGGAGCGGCAGGATGACTACGCCTTCCGTGCCGGTGGTATCCAGCGGTCGCCAGATGCTCTCCTCCGCACGCGGACTGGCGAGGAGCATGGTGAATCGGGCGAGGAATCCTGGCGGCGGCGGCGCGAGCCAGGTCACGGGTTCTTTCGCGAAGGGATCGCTGACCGGAGGGCTGATCGCCACCGAGGCGTGAGGGATCACGAGGTCAGGACCCCGGGTCCAGCCGGGGCGGAACTCCTTGGGGCGGGTCCAGCGACTCACGGCGGCTCCGATCGCGATGCGCCACCGACCAGTCGGATACGCCGTGAGTGCGACACTGTCACTCGCGGTGGTTACCGCGAGGTGGACCTCGTCCTCGTGGGTCCACACCCGCCAGAGACCGGAGAACGCTGCGGTCATGGAGCCGAGTGCAAACCGGAACGCGTGAGTCGCCATGGGAGAAGGGTAGCGCCGGCGGATCGGGCGCGCTTGTGAATCAGTACAACCCCGGAACAAATCGCGAAGTTCGAGCGCAGTACTCATTGTACGCCGCCCCGAATGCCGCCCGCAGCAGCTTCTCCTCGGCGCGAGCCCGCAGATCGCTCCCCAGCACCATGAGACCGGCGCCGATCCAGCAGAGGGCGGTTGGCACCCAGATCGCCGTCCCGAGGGCGAGCAGGTTCAACCCGAGGTAGATCGGATTTCGAACAAGGCGGAACGGCCCGCCGGTCGCGAGTTCATGTCCGCGATCCACCTTGGCGCGGAAGCGCCAGGACCGGAACCAGACCAGGGCCCAGCTCATCAGCGCTGCGCCGGCGGCGATGACGATGAAACCCACGAGTCGTTGACCCGGGAACCAGAGCGGCACGCGATTCGGAATCACGGCATTGCCCAGTCCGAAGTACATCACCCCGAAGGCCAGCGCATGAACCACGAGCAGGCTGCGGGAGTACGGCGCGCTGGCCTCGGAGTCTGCGTGAGGCGCCGACTCCGCCTGGGCATCTCCTGGTGGCCCGCGCCTCTGGACGACCATCCGGGTGACGCCGAACGCTGTCCAGAATCCGGCGTGGACGGCGTAGATCGCCAGGTCGTAGTTCGGCATCGATTCGAGCAGCATCGATTTCACCAAATTCAGAATAGAGTGCGCACGCTTGGACCCGTGCCGGCAGACATCGCAGACGATGACCCGGCCACCCCGCAGGCGATGAAGAGCAATCCACTCGCCATTATTCTGTAATCGCGGCGTCCTCGGCAGGCCATCGTCAGGCGCTAGGGTGGGGGTACCCGATACATCCCTCCAGGACTGCGAGCTCAACCATGCCCCGCACCTCCGTCGCCCCGGAAGCCGCTCCCAGCACGGACATCAACGTCCTCCCGCTGATCGACGTGCTGCTTGTGCTGATCATCGTGTTCCTGCTGCTGGAACGCGAGTTGATCTATATCCCGGCCGAGGTGTTGCCGCCGACCCCACGCGAAGTCAACGGAGGCGACGGGCAGATCGTGCTCGAGCTCAAAGGCGACGGCAGCTTCGCCATCAACGGGCAACCAATCCCGGCGCAGCAACTGGCGATCCAGCTGAGTGCCATATTCCGCAATCGTCCCACCAAGCTGCTCTTCCTGCGCGTTTCGCCGGACCGGTCGTATCAGGAGGCCATCACCGCTATGGACGTGGCGCGCGGAGCTGGAGTCGAGCTGCTCGCCTGGATGCCGCTGGAGAGCGCGAAGGCACGCTAGATTCCGGGCGGGCGTTCGCCGCCACTCCCCGAGCGCCTCACGGAACCAGCGTCATGTCCACCCGGTGCATCCCCGGCCCCCAACCGTCCGCGATGGTCCCGGTCACGCGAGCACCGAACCTGGCAAAGAAGGGCGCCGACCGGTGGCTCGCCCCGATGTAGAGCGATCGTCCTCCGCAGAGTCGCATCAGCTCGAGCACTCTCGCCATGATGGCGGAGCCCAGACCCTGACCCTGCATCGCCGGCGCGAGCAGAATCCAGCGGAGCGCGAGGCCCTGGGGCTCGTCAGGCAGCACGCCGAAGGCGCCGACCACCAGCCCTGCGAGCAGACAGACCTCGTAGCAGGTCGTCCGCGTGGTGAGGAAGGTGAGGTAGTCTCCCCGCTCCTTCGGCGCAAAGAAGGCGGGACAGTTCTCGTCGAAGAGAGAAAGGCAGTCGGCCTGGTCGGTGGCTTCGTAGGGCCTGAAGGTCAGCGCACTGGCCATGGGTCTGCTCCAGAGGGGTTGCGAGGAAGAGACGCCACGACACGGCACACATCCTTCTCAGTCGAGCGTGCGATCCTTCCAGTTCCACCACTGCCGCAGCCGGGGCACGGGACGCGGCGTCCGCGCGACGTAGGCCGCACAACGAAAGGCATAGAGGACGCAGGGGTCCTGACGCTGCCCCCGGAGCCGGTTCATCCGCAGGTACATCTGCTCGGGATCGCGTCGCTTGAGATCGGCGATGCGCCGGATCCCGAGCTCGCGGAGATCCTGGGCCAGACTCGGCCCGATCCCCGGGAGTCGTTGCAGCTCGTCGCTTGAATTGCGCTTGGCGGTCACAGGAGATCCCTCGTGGACGCTTGCTGCTGCGCCGGAGAAGGTGCAGGTCGGGGCGGCGGGAAGCAAGCCGCATTTCTGGCACCGGGCCAGGGTTACGGATCACAGCGATTGCGGCCTGGCAATGACAGCGCCTGACGCCGGCGACGATTTCCATGACCAGTTGAAGTCCGCTATCGCCGTGGGCGACCGCGTTGTTTCTCCCTGGTCTTCAGCTCTTCGAGGAGCGCGTCGAGGTTCCGGAAACTCCCCTCCCAGAAGTGGCGGTATTCCGCCAGCCACTCGGTAGCCTCCGCGAGCGGCTTGGCCTCCAGCCGACGCGGCCGGCGCTGCGCATCGCGACCCCGCGTGACCAGCCCGGCGCGTTCCAGCACCTTGAGGTGTTTCGAGATTGCGGGCTGGGTCATCTCGAACGGCTCGGCCAGCTCCGCCACCGATGCCTCACCTGCAGCGAGCCGCGCGAGGATCGCCCGGCGCGTGGGATCGGCGAGCGCGGCGAAAGTGGCGTCGAGACGATTGCGGGTCAGCGCACCACGACCGGTCAGTTGCATAACCGAAAGGTAATGCATGGGGATGGCGACAGGGAGGTTCGGGACACCACCAGGGATGAGGAGTAGGTTCCCTCAGCCGAGCAAGATGATGGCCAGCGCTCCGCCCATCGCGACCAGCGACCACGCAATCAACAGCGGAAAGAGCGCGGCATGCCGGCTGGGCATGTCGTCAGGCGCAAGCTGGCGGCAGAACTGGCGATACTGCACCGCGCCGATCGCCGTCGCAATCACGCCCAGCACGACCAGTCCCGCGCCCACTAGCGGCGAGAGCCCGTGGCCCGGCAGCTCCCCTCCCTGGGCGCGCAACAGGCGGAGAAAGAGTCCGAAGCGCGCCACCACGAAGCCGAACGCCATGATCCCGATCCCCGTCCGGAGCCAGGCGAGGAGGGTACGTTCGGCGGCAAAGTAGACCCGTGGATCGCCGAGTGGCATCTGGTCTCCCTTTCAGGTAGCTGGATGCTGACGAACAGCCGTCTTGTCCCTGGTCAAACGGGAACGGAGTGTGCTGCGTGACCGACCGAAAGCTGTCCATGCGTTGGCCAGCAAGCGTGGCTCGACCTCTTCGTGCGGGGTGGACACCTCCGAAGCCCGGCGCGAGCTTTGTTGGCGGGGGAACTGCATCCGTCCGGGGCCCGGAGTCCCGCCGTCACGAATGGAGTCGATGATGCTGGCCAACTGGATCACCCTCTCCCGCTTCCCGATTCTCGCGATCAACATCCTGGTCCTCTTCCTCGCATCTCCCCCGGTGCGACTGGCGGGCGTTGCGCTGCTGCTGATCGGGCTGATGCTGGACACGGTGGACGGGGTAGTGGCGCGGAAGACCAAACAGACCAGTCTCTTCGGAAGTGTCCTCGACATCGCAGCCGATCGTACCTACGAACTGGCGCTGTGGGTGTGCTTTGCCTATCTCCGTCTCATCCCCGTCGCCATTCCGGTCATCGTGATCGCGCGGACGACCGTGACCGATGCCTTCCGCGGCATCGGGGTCAGCCACGGCACCGCGCCCTTCAAGCAGCATCGCACTCGGCTGGGCCAATTCCTGGTGGGGTCGACGCCCATGCGCGTCGGCTACAGCGTGAGCAAGGTGGTGACGTTCGGCGGGCTCGCGGTGGTCCAGGCCTGCGCGGGATTTCCTGCCGACAGCAAGTTTGCCGCGGTCGCAACACAGCTCATGGAGCCGCTCCGAGCGCTCGCCTGGGTGACGGTCGTTCTCTGCGTGCTCCGCGGTCTGCCGGTCATTATTCACGGCTTCAAGGAGTACTGGGGTGTGGCAGACGCCGCCTAGTGTTTCTCCCAGCGCAATTCCACCCCTTCGGCGTCACCGAGCGCCTCCCGCAGCACCGCCAGCAGGTGATCAGTCGCGCCGCCATCTGCGGTGAGCAGATCGATCGTATCCTGGCTGAAGTAGTAGTCCGTGTCCTCCAGCGAGTCTTCTTCGAGGTTTTCGACGAGATAGTGGAGCTCGGCTTCCGTGATGCTGCCTACCGCTGCGTTGGTAGCGGTGTCAATGAGAGTGATCATCGCTCGCTCGGGTCGTTGATGGTGGCGCGGCCGTGACGTTGGGCGGAGAGTAGCCACCGAGCCGCCCCCGGTCAAACGACGCCGGGACGGTCATGCACTTTGTCCGCAAGGAACGGATATCCGGCCGGGAGCCGCGGCGCTATCGTGGCTGCGTCCCTGAACCGTCCGGAGTTCGCATGCCCGTCTTTCGCTTTCTTGGAATTCCCGAGCCCATCGCCCGTGAGGCTCGACTCTCCCTGAGGTCGCCGCAGTACGGCCACCCCGCGCATCGGGAGCGCGCGCGCGGGTACGGGCCCTGTCGCCTCTGCCTCCGCACCTTTGCCGTCGGAGCAGAAGATCGACTGCTCTTCACCTACCAGCCGTTCCAGGATCCGGCGAGCCTGCCATCGCCCGGCCCGGTCTTCATTCACGCCGAGCCGTGCGAACGCTATGATGCCCTGGAACTGCCGCCGGACTGCCGCAGCTTCCCGCTGGTAGTGGAAGGATATGGACCAGGCGGCCGGCTGCTGGCGCAGGAGCGAGTACTCACCGAGTCGCCGGAAGCGGTGCTGTCGAGAGTGCTCGAGGCGGACGGAGTCGCCTATGGGCACCTGCGCAACGGCGAAGCGGGGTGCTTCGTGGCGCGGGTCGAGCGCTGCTTCGCCTGCGACTGAGAACTCGACGCCCGCGCTAGCGGCGGCGGCGCCTGGGCTTCACCGGTTCGGCGAGGAACTGGATGTTGATCGCCACCAGGTCGGCCTCGAACCAGGCCACCAGCCGGCCGGTGAACTTCTCCGCCAGATAGAAGAGATCGTTAGGCGTCTTGGGGTGGATATGGGCGACGAGCACGCCATTGGCATTGGCGATCGCGATATGGCCCCCCTTCGGCCGCTGCACATGCTTGAGACGGGTCCGCGCCTTGTTGCCCCAGCCCCAGGTGCTCGCTTGCCGGATGCGGGCACGCAGCAGTTTGAAGGCATCGCGACCCGGGGCGGGGATGACCTGAAGCACCATCATGAGCGACCTCCACAGTGAAGGCGACGGCAGTGCTGCCACATGACGACTGTCAGAGCGAAGTGGCGGCCTCGCTCCGGGCCCACAGCTCGGCGCCGAGCGCCGGATCGTCCGCGAGCGGATTGGCACGAGCCACCCGGGAACGGACATAGTACTCTCCCGACACCAGCGACGTGCGCGGGGCGGTGGCGCAGAAGAGCGGCGTCAGCGCCCCCTGTTCGTTGCTGAGCATGAAGAGCTTCATCACCCACGCGAGGGGACCCGGCAGGGCGCGCCAGATGTTCGTGGCGACGGCGCCGGGGTGCAGCGAGCAGGCGGCGACCGGGCTGCCCGGCAGCCGGCGGGTCAGCTCCTTGGCATGAATGACGTTCATCAGCTTGGTGATGGCGTAGTCATTGAAGCCGCTCTGTCTTGCCACACTCCGGCGATCCAGAACCGACCAGTCGATCTTCTTGACCATCTTGTTGGCGACGCTGGCGACGTTGACGATACGGGCATCGCTCGACTGGCGGAGCCTGGGCAGCAGCAGGTTGGTGAAGAGGAACGGGCCGAGGTGGTTGGTGGCGTAGGTGAGGTCGAAGCCGTCCTTGCTGAGGGCCCTGGTGCCGGCGATGCCGGCGTTATTGACCAGCACGTCGAGCCCGCGACTGGCGCCGAGCACCTGCTGCGCCGCCTGGCGCACCGAGCCGAAGTCTGCCAGATCGAGTGGCAGGAAGCTCAGCTCGGCGGCAGGAAACCGTTTCCGGATCTCGGCCAGCACCGGGGTGGTCCGCTCCGCGGAGCGCGCCGCCATGATTACCCTGGCGCCGCCTGCGGCCAGCGCCTCACACAGCGAGCGGCCGATGCCGGAGTTGGCGCCGGTGACGAGGAAGGTGCGTCCCTGCAGATTGGAGCTTTCCATGCGGGCGCCAGCGGCTATGAGTACGGTACGGCTAGCGGCAGCGACGGCTGATTCAAGTTATCGGGTCGAGCCCGGCCAGGCCATCGCCAGCGCGTTGATATCTCGTGAGTATAGAATCGGCCTGGCGTATCCATTGACCGCGACCTGAATCATGGCTCGGCCGAGGGCCTCGGTCGTCGTGGAGCTCTGGGGAAAGAGCCGGTGCAGCAGCGGATATACCGGGGCGGCGATAGAGTAGATCGCCTGGTACCATGCCGTCTTCGACCGCACCCCCTTCATCGGCTGAATGAAGCCGGGACGGAACATGAACGAGGCCTTGAATGGCATCGCGAGCAGGGCGTTCTCGGTCCGGCCTTTGACGCGGGCCCACATGCTCCGGCCCTTCTCGGTACTGTCGGTGCCGACACCCGAGACGTAGCAGAAGGTGGCTCTCGTGTTGGCGGCAAGCAGGGCGTGGGCGGCCGCCACGGTCAGGTCGTAGGTGAGATGGGTGTAGTCGGCCTCGCTGAGGCCGAGGACGGACACCCCGAGGCAGAAGAGGCAGGCGTCGCACTCGGCGAAGTCGGCGTGCAGCCCGTCATACCCGAAGAAATCGGTATGGAGTACTTCCCGAAGCTTCGGGTGCCGCCGGCCGGTCGGTGTACGGGAGACAGAGATGACGCCGGAGACGCGCGGGTCGGCAAGACACTCCAGCAGTGCACCGGCACCCACCATGCCTGTGGCGCCAAAGAGCAGAATGTTCACGAGGCGCCGGGTCGCCTCAGGAGAGACTGCGCGTGAGACAGGTCGCCCTCTCCACTCACTTCGACACCTCGAGCCCGTTGAGAAAGTCCTCGAAGTCCGGAGTGAACTCGGCGAAGAGCCCGTCCGACGTATAGGTGATCACCTGGATGGTCCCCGCCGGACCGGCGTAGTAGTACCCGAAGTATCTGAAGGCGATGCCCTGGGTGATGAACCCGATCTGCAGGCAGCGAACCTCCGTTCCATTCACCATTCGGTGTTCATCCAGGAGGAAGTGCGCCTCCGGGGACAGCGATCGCGCGTTCGTCAGGGCCATGGCCACCAGCGAATCGGGGTCCATCTGGATTCTTTCGGCGATGATCAGGGCGTAGCCGTCCCCGTTGACGTGCACGAATGACTGCCGGTTGGGCTTGGTGCTTTCGCTCTGGCGCCACTTCGTCGGATTGAAACTGAGCGTCGCATTCTTGAGCAGCGTAACCGTCTGCGTAGCGTCCACGGGCCTGCTGCGTGGCGCGCTCGGTGCCGATGCGCCGGGGTTCTTTTCGGAGGCTTCCGTCCAGGTCCCATCCGGATTGAGCCAGACGGCCGAGCCATCGGACCGGGTTGCACGGACCCGCTGTGCCTGCGCGAGGCTATGAACGGTCAGGCAGAGCAGCACGATCAGGACAAGACAGGGAATGCGTCGCAAGAATCCTCCGGCACGCTGAGAGTGAATACCCCTCCACCTACCCCCTCCTCACCTCCACCACCCGCACCACCGTCGGAAAGTGCAGCGGCGTGTCACCGAACTCGCGGGTGAGCGCCGCGGCCACCGCGGCAACGATCTGCTCGGCGGAGCCGGTGCCGCGCTCCTCGATCGCGGCGATCACCGGATTCCCCCGCACCAGCCCCTCCGCCGCGTGCGCCGCGGAGGGCGCCGAGCATATCTCGTGCAGCTCGGTGATGATTGGTTCAGGGAAGCCGGCATCCATCACCAGCGACTTGAGCGTTCCGGCATCGTGCAGGCTGAACGGCACCCGGTAGAAGCCCGGCGGATCGATGGGAAAGAACCCCGTGATCGTGTCGTTCACGACCGACGCGAAGCGGTTCTCCGCCCACGAGCCCCACACACTGAAGAGCCACTGGCCGCCAGGCCGGAGCACCCGATATGCTTCACGGAAGGCCTGCACTTTGTCAGGAAAGAACATCGCCCCGAACTGGCAGACCACCGCATCGAAGCTTTGATCCGGGAACGGCAGCGTGGTCGCGTCGGCCATCTGCCAGACAATCTCCCGCGCCCGCCCAATCCCCTCCATCCGCCGCTCGGCCACGGCCAGCATCGGCGGGTTGAGATCGGTGACCGTCAGTTGGACTCCGGCCGGCATTCGCCCGATGAGCTGTTCGGTGAGAATGCCGGTGCCTGCGGCCAACTCCAGCACCTTGCCGGCGCTGACAGCCGGCCAGCGTACCCGGGCCGCCAGATCGACCGCGTAGCCGTGAAAGAGCATCGGCCCGAGATGCTGATCGTAGATCTCCGGGATACTGCCGACGAACGACGCATTCTTCGCAGCCGAGTCTTCAGGCAAGCGCCCTCCCTTGCAGGTAGACGTCACCAGCCCCCCCACAATGAGCAGCAGAATCCCGATTCTGTCCATTGGCATCGCGCCGGCGGACGTCCCGGGCCCCGGCGAAGCTGAACGGCCCGGCGTCCTACTGGCGCCTCGCCTGTGGAAATGGCATACTGGCAAGACTCCCTCAACGGTCAGTTCCGGTGCGCCTGAGCCTGACGGGCCCAACCCTGGTCCTACTCCTGGCCACCCCGCTGGCTGCCCAGGATTCTCCCAGCCGCGAGCCGAGCCTTGCGGAACTGGAGGCTGCCGCGCGGCAGGATTCCAACGACGCCGTGGCCCACTATCGGCTTGCGATGGGTTACTGGGACAAGAAGCGGTGGGATGACGTGGAGCGCGAGCTGGGCCAGGCCCTGGTCATCGCACCTAACTATGCCGATGCCCACCTCGCATTCGGTGTGCTGCCCGCGCGGCGCGGCGAGGGGTACTGGAAGGATCGCATCAAGAAGGAGGGGATCGACAGGATCCGGGCGGTGTACTACGAGAGCCAGTCACACTATCGGCGCGCCTTCCTGCTCAATCCGCTGGTCGACCTCCGGGTGGTCGGCAAATTCGAGGAATGGGGAGAGTTCAACCTCGGGGGTTCCTTGATCTTCACCCTCGCGCCGTGGTGGTCCCACGAGCTGGTCCGGAGCGCCAACGAATTCCGCGAGGGGCGGTATCAGAAGGCCTACGATCAACTGCACCGGCTGATGCACGACCCGCGCTTCGGCGGTCAGGACGTGAATGTGGCGTCGGATGTGCTCTGGTTTCATGGACTCGCAGCGGCCCACGTGAAGAACTACGACAAGGCGATCCGCGACTTCGTCATCCTCACCGGGCGCAGCATCGCCGTCGAACGGGACACCCTGCATCGGACCGACCAGCTCCCGATGCGCAGCAACGACTATCGCTTCATCCTGGCGACAATGCTCTACATCTCCGGCGACTACGACGACGCGATCCCCACCTTTCACCGGGCGCTGGAGGTGGACCTCGGGCTGTATGTGGCGCACACCCAGCTCGCGCGCATGTACGAGGCCCGCGGAGACCTGGAAACGGCGCTGGCCGAACGCCGCCTCGCACTTGACGTGCAGCAGGATGACCCCGACCTGCTGATCGATCTCGCCCGGACGCTGCTCAAGGCCGGTCGCTTCGAGGAGACCCGCGATCCGCTCGCCGATGCGGCGCGGCTCAATCCCCGCGACGCCCGGGCACCCTACCTCCAGGCCACGGTGGCCGAGGCGCTGCACGATACCGCGGGTGCCTCGGAGGCATACAGCAGGTTCGTCGCCATTGCCCCGAGCCGCTTCTCCGACCAGATCGCCGCCGCGCACGACCGGCTGCTCGCCCTCTCCGCGAAGGGAACCCCGTGAGACTCCTCCGACCGACGGCCCTCGCGCTCCTCGCCCTGCTCGTCGCGCCGCGGCTGGAGGCCCAGCGGATCAAACTCCTCGTACCACTCGATTCGCTGGAGCGCCGGGCGGCGCAGGACTCGAACGATGCCCCGGCGCACTACGACCTGGCGCTCGCCTACTGGCTGGTGAGGAAGTACGACGACGCGGAGAAGCAGCTCCGTCAGGCAATCGTGATCGAGCCGCACACCGCCGCCGCCTATCTTGCGCTCTCATTCCTGCCTTTCGCCCGGCGCGACAAGCTCTGGGACGAGGTCGAGAAGGGCAAGGTTCCGGCCGAGTGGCAACCGGCGGCGGAGGAGGCATTGCGCTTCCGGCGTCAGGCATTCCTCCTCGACCCGATGGTGGACCTGAAACCGCTGGCGCTGATGATCCCGCCGTCGAGTTCCTTCGGCCTCAAGAGCAACGCCGAGGCTGTGCACACCTACATCATGAATGGCTTCGGGAGCTTCTGGGATGGTCAGTACGCCCGCGCCTACCAGTTCTTCCAGCAGATCGGCGGCAATCCGACGGACGCTGATCGCCGCAAGTTCCCGGGCTGGTTTCTCTGGTATGAGGGGCTCGCGGCCGCCCACACCGGCGAATTCGCCGCGGCGGAGGCTGACTTCCGCCTCCTGATGGAGCGGGCGGAAGCCGACACCAGGGAGAGCGGCGGCTCGACCCTCGCCTTCTCCAGTGCCAACCACTACCGCTATACCCTCGCCTGCATCCTCGATCAGGCGGGGAGAACCTCCGAGGCGGTGCCGC
>JBDTTN010000035.1:0-12040 GCA_039930625.1 Gemmatimonadota bacterium
GCAACTCGTTCAAATCCACCGAACTCAGCAACGCCCACGGCCTGCTCAAGGCCGAACTCACTCAGCTCGGAAGTCTGCTGCTCCCGATCGCCGAGGCGGCGCGGGTACCGGCGGGGTCCGCCCTCGCGGTGGATCGCGACGTCTTCTCGGCGCTGGTGCACGAGCGCGTCGCCGCTCACCCACGCATCTCGATCGAGCGTGGTGAGGTGAGCGAGCTGCCTTCGCCCGGTGTCGTCGCGACGGGTCCGCTGACCTCCGAGGCGCTCGCGGCGGCGATCACCGCGAGACTCGGCGGCAGTGCCCTCGCCTTCTATGACGCGATCGCACCGATTGTGTCGGCAGAATCACTGGATCAGGAGCGGCTCTATGCGCTGAGCCGCTATGGGAAGGGCGACGGCGACGACTACCTCAACGCGCCGATGACGCGTGAGGAGTACGACGCGTTCATCGCCGCGCTGACGCTCGCCGATCAGTTCACGGCGCACGAATTCGATCAGGTGCCCTACTTCGAGGGCTGCCTGCCGGTCGAGGAGATGGCGCGCCGCGGGCCGGAGACGCTCCGCTTCGGGCCGATGAAGCCGGTTGGCCTGCCGGACCCACGCACCGGACGCGACCCGTACGCCGTCGTGCAGCTGCGCCGGGAGGACCGGGCGGCGCAGATGTGGAATCTGGTCGGGTTCCAGACCCGGCTCCGGATTCCGGAACAGCGGCGGGTGTTCGGCATGATCCCGGGGCTGGGCACCGCCGAGTATCTCCGCTTCGGCAGCATTCATCGGAACGCCTATCTCAACAGCCCCGCTTCGCTTGGGCCCGCGCTGACGGCGCGGGACGATGACCGGCTGTTTTTCGCCGGACAGCTGACCGGAGTGGAGGGGTACACCGAGTCGCTAGGCACCGGACTGCTCGCCGGGATCAACCTCGCGCGGCGGCTCGAGGGCAAGCCGGTCTCGGTGCCTCCGCCTACGACCATGCTCGGCGGGCTGTATCGCTATCTTCGAGAGGCGGATCCCAGGCACTTCCAGCCGATGAATGCCAATTACGGGCTGCTCGAGCCGCTCGGCGAATCGACGAGTCGGCCGACCGGTGGCAGGAGCCGCAAGGACGCCAAGAAGGAGGCCCTCGTCGCGCGGGCCCGGAGGGATTTCGACGCATGGCTTCAGGCGCTGTAGCCGGGGCAGATCGGAAATCGTCGGCGCGGCCCAGCCGTCCCGAGATCGCGGCCTTCCTGGAACACCTGGAGAAGGAGCGGCAGGTCTCGGACAACACGCTCCGGGCCTACCGTCGGGATCTCGCGGCGTTCACCGAATTCCTCGATCGTCACACCGGTGGTGACTGGGACTTTGGCCGCGTGGATCGACTGGGTATCCGTGGTTTCCTGGGCGAGATGCAGCGGCGGGGGCTGGCCAAGCGCTCGATGGCGCGGGCGCTGTCGGCGGTGCGCACACTGTACCGCTTTCTTCAGGCCCATCACGGCCTCGAAGGCTCCCCGGTGCGCGCCGCGCGGGTCCCGAAGCTCGCTCGGCCGCTGCCCGGATACCTGGATCGCGATCGCACCGAGACGCTGTTCCAGGCGGCGGAAGCACGAGCCGTCGGCGAGGAGGAGTCCGGGCTTCGCGATCTCGCAATCCTGGAGCTGTTCTATTCGAGCGGGCTGCGGCTGTCCGAGCTGACGGGGCTCAACCTGCTCGATCTCGACCTGCTGAGCGACCAGGTGAAAGTGCGGGGCAAGGGGCGCAAGGAGCGGCTGGTGCCGGTGGGCACCCGGGCGAGTCGGGTGCTCCGCCACTACCTTGAGAAGCGCGAGCCGCTGGCGCGACTTCCGGGTGCGGATCGTCAGGCGGTGTTCGTCGGACGGCGCGGCAAGCGGCTGACTCCGCGATCGGTACAGCGGATCGTGCATCGGGCGCTCGAGGCGGTGGGCGGTGACGGCCTCAAGACCCATTCGCTGCGCCATACCTTTGCGACCCACCTGCTGGACGCGGGCGCGGATCTCCGCGCGGTGCAGGAACTGCTGGGCCACGCCAGCCTGACAACTACGCAGATCTATACCCACACCAGCGTGGAACGGCTGAAGAAGGTCTATCAGCAGGCGCACCCGCGGGCGTGACCCACGGTCGAGGCAGATCTCGGCCGCGTGAAAGGGGAGGAATGAGCGGCTACCACGGCACCACGATTCTCGCCGTCCGGAAGAACGGCAAGCTCGCGCTCGGCGGCGACGGGCAGGTCAGCATCGGCGACACCGTGGTCAAGGCCACGGCAACGAAAGTCCGCACGCTTAAGGGAGGGAAGGTCCTTGCCGGGTTCGCCGGGTCGGTCGCCGATGCGATCACGCTGTACGAGAAATTCGAGGAAAAGCTTGAGCGGCACCCGGGCAACCTGCCGCGCGCCGCAGTGGAACTCGCCAAGGACTGGCGCAGCGACCGCATCCTGCGCCGGCTGGAGGCGCTGCTGGTCGTCGCCGATGTCGAACATGTCTTCCTGCTCTCGGGGGGCGGGGAGCTGATCGAACCCGATGACGGGATTCTCGCTGTGGGGTCGGGCGGCAATTACGCGCTCGCCGCCGCGCGCGCGCTGCTCCCGGACGAGCGATACTCCGCGCGGGAGGTGGTGCAGCGCTCGCTCGAGATCGCGGCCGACATCTGCGTGTTCACGAATCGCAATCTGACAATCCTCGAGCTGTGAGGCCCCAGTCGTTGCTCGCTACCCTGATCGCTGATGTCATCCTCGCCATCGCGCTCCTCATGAGTCTCAACCTGGCCGCAGGCTGGGGCGAGATGGCCGGCATTCCCGCGGGAGGAGACAAGAGCGCACTCGGTGGCCTCATCGCGGTGCTGATCCTCATGCTGATCCGCTGGGGTGCGGTGGCCATGCTGCTCTGGCTGGGCATCACGCGCGACGCCTTTTCCTTCCTGCCTGCCGGGCGCTGGCCCCAGGTCGGCATCGTACTCGGCGGCCATCTGGCGCTGGGCGCGGTGTCGTACCTCGGCTTCAACGCGGTGGCGAATGGACTCACCGTGGACAACCTCGGTCCGCAGAAGTGGTCGCCGCTGTTCGGGATCCTCCTGCCGCTGCCCGCGCTGCTGCTGGCCGGATGGGCGGTCAACCGGGACATACTCACGCGGCATTCGCGTGTCGGTATCGTCCTCGCGGTGACAGTGGCCGTCGGACATTTCGCCCTCTTCCGTCAGCGGCTGGAATCGATGCGTCGACCGCACCAGGCGCCGGCGCAGGTCGAGGAATCCCAGGCATCACCATGACCGAGCCTTCCATTCCCGCCGATCCCAACGCCCCGCCACCGGCGCCAGCAGCGCCGCCCTGGCTGGAGGAACTGCCGCCACGCCAGATCGTCGCCGAGCTGGACCGGTACATCGTGGGTCAGGACGCCGCCAAGCGCGCCGTGGCGATCGCCATCCGGAACCGCTGGCGCCGCGGGCAGGCGCCTGACGAGATCCGCGATGAGATCCTGCCTTACAATATCATCCTGATCGGGCCGACGGGCGTCGGCAAGACCGAAGTGGCACGGCGCCTCGCTCGGCTCGCGGGCGCACCGTTCATCAAGGTCGAGGCGTCGAAATTCACCGAGGTGGGATACGTCGGCCGCGACGCCGAGTCCATGGTGCGCGACCTCGTCGACGCCGCCATCAACATGGTGCGCACCGAACGCGAGGATGAGGTCTATCCCCAGGCCGAGGAGCGCGCGGAAGAGCGGCTGCTCGACATCCTGCTTCCCGCGCCTGCGGTGGCGGAGCGGCCCTCGGGACCGGCGCGGGCCGAGGCGGGCGGACGGGACCGACCGGCGATCTACGTCGTAGGCCCGGGGGGCCAGGCCAGGCAGGAGGCGCTCTCCGAGGATGAGGAGCGCCGGGTGCGTTCGCGGGAGAAGCTGCGGCAGATGCTGAAGGACGGGAAGCTCGATGATCGCGAGGTCGAGATCGAAGTTACTCCGCAGGGCTACCCGATGCTCGAGCTGATGCAGCAGCCGCAGTCGATGGAAGGCGAACAGATCAACTTCATGGAAATCCTGCAGGACATGATGCCCCGGCGGAAGAAGCGCCGGACGCTGCGGGTCCCTGACGCCCGCCGCCTCCTGGTGGACGAGGAGCTCAAGAAGCTGGTCGACATGGACGACGTCGTGAACGAGGCCCTCGATCGGACCGAGAATCACGGAATCCTGTTCATCGATGAGATCGACAAGATTGCCGGCGAGCGCGGATCTGCCTCCGGCCCCGACATCTCCCGCGAAGGGGTGCAGCGCGATCTGCTTCCGATCGTCGAGGGTTCGACAGTGCAGACGCGCTACGGTTACGTCCGCACCGATCATATCCTCTTCATCGCGGCGGGCGCCTTCCACGTCTCCAAACCGTCGGACCTGATTCCCGAACTCCAGGGCAGGTTCCCGATCCGGGTGGAACTCACCCCGCTGACCGAGGCCGACTTCGTCCGCATTATGACCGAGCCGGAGAATGCGCTCACCAAGCAGTACCGGGCGCTCGTTGCTGCCGAGGGGGCCGAGCTCTCCTTCACCGAGGACGGCATCGCCGAAGTCGCGCGGGTGGCGTGGCTCGCCAACGACCGGATGGAGAACATCGGCGCCCGGCGGCTCCACACCGTGATGTCGACGGTGATGGACGAGGTCCTCTTCGAGCTGCCGAACTACCCCGAGAAGCAGATCGTCATGGATCGTGAGGCGGTGCGCCGTCGCCTGGCCAAGATCATCGACGACGACGACCTCCGCCGCTACATCCTCTAGTCGGAGACAGACCCTCAATGTCCCGAATTGGCATTGCCCTGGCGCTGCTGCTTCCGGCGCTGCTGGAGGCGCAGTCCTCCCGCAGCTTCCTGGTCACGCACGCCACGGTGATCGATGGCGGCGGCGGTCCGCCGATCCGGGCTGCGGTCCGAGTGACCGATGGCCGGATCGCCGCGATCGGAGATCTCGCGCCCCGGCCAGGTGAGCAGGTGGTGGATGCGCACGACCTCGCGCTGGCACCGGGCTTCATCGACAATCACAGCCATCACGACGGTGCGCTCCACGACCAGCCCGATGCACTCGGCGCCGTCAGCCAGGGGATCACCACAATCGTCGTCGGTCAGGATGGGTTCTCCAACTACCCGCTTCGGGAGTATTTCAAGGCATTGGAGGCGGCGCCTGCTGCGGTGAACGTCGCCAGCTACGCCGGTCACAACACCATTCGAGACCTGGTGCTGGGCAGCGACTTCCGGCGTGAGGCGAGCGGCGAAGAGGTCGGCCGCATGCGTCTGCTGTTGCGCCAGGAGCTGGCGGCTGGAGCCCTCGGACTCTCCTCGGGTCTCGAATATGATCCCGGCATCTACTCTTCGCGCTCCGAAGTCCTTGCGCTGGCACAGACCGCGTCCGTTGCGGGTGGGAGGTATATCAGTCACATCCGAAGTGAAGACCGGAATTTCTGGGACGCGATCGACGAGATCATCACGATTGGCCGCGAGGCAAAGCTGCCGGTCCAGATCTCCCACATCAAGCTCGCGATGCGCCCGCTGTGGGGCCATGCCGATTCCCTGGTGGCGCTGCTCGATGCCGCCCGCCGCGAAGGCATCCAGATTACGGCCGACATCTATCCCTATCCTTACTGGCACTCGACACTCACGGTGCTGTTTCCCAAGCGGGACTTCACCGACCGTGCTGAAGCCGAAATCGCCGTGAACCAGGTTTCCACGCCGCAGGGGCTCCGGCTTGGCACCTACCGGCCCAATCCGGAATTCGCCGGCCTCACGCTCGCGGAGATCGCGCCGAAGCTCGGCATGGACTCCGTATCCGCGCTGATCGAACTGGTGCGTCGCGCCGAGGCGATGCGGGCTGAAGGCATGGACGACGTCGAGAACGTGATCGGGACCAGCATGACCGAGCCAGATATCGAGCGGCTGCTGCAGTGGTCCGAGATGAGCTTCTGCACCGACGGAGAGCTGGATGGAACGCATCCTCGCGGATTCGGCAGCTATCCCCGTTTGCTCGGTCGCTATGTGCGCGAGCGCGGCGTGCTTTCCCTGCCCGAAGCGGTGCGACGCGCGACCGGCCTCGCCGCCGAGCATGTGGGGATCAGCGATCGGGGCCGCATTCAGGCTGGACAGATGGCGGACCTGGTACTCTTCGATCCCGCGGCCATCATCGACCGCGCCACGACCGATGATCCCCACGCGCTGTCGGTCGGCATCGTGACGGTGTGGGTGAATGGCGAAGTCGTCTTTACGGAGGGGCGGACCACGGGCCGGCATCCGGGGATGGTGCTTCGGCGCGGAGGGACAGCCCGCTGACTGCGGCGGTCCATTCGCTGCCAAGCCGAATCGTTGTCAGGCATTTCAGGAGCGAAGGAGGAGGCGTGGCGGAGCAATTCGCCACCGCGGTTCGGTCAGCGCGTCGGCAGCCGCAGCATCATCGCGATCCACCCGAGGCCCATGCCCCCCACCGCCACCTTGCCCACCGGATGAGGAATGAAGAAGGCCACGCTGGTCCCGATCGAGACCACGATGAACAGGATCGCGATCGCCTTGTGTCGGGGCGCGACGGCCCGGTGCTCCCGCCAATTACGGATCATCGGTCCGAACGTCGGCCGGTTGAGGAGCCAGTTGTAGAATCGGACCGAGCCGCGCACGTAACAGGCGGCGGCCAGCAGCAGGAACGGCGTGGTCGGCAGCAGCGGCAGAAAGGCGCCGAGCACAGCCAGTCCGACGCTCAGATGCCCCGCTGCAAGCAACCAGAACCGGGCAACCCCCGATCGCGCGAGGCGTACCTCACCACTGAAGTCCTGCTGAGTCATCATTGCCCACCCATCGTCGTTTAACCGGTCCGCGGCGCCATCAATGATAGATGGGTCGGCCCCCAGGAGCGCGGTCTTGCTCTTGGGCATCGCACCGGACTACACTGATCCTGCCAAAATGGCCGCACCATCGGACGCCGGAGCCATGACCAAGCGCGATTTTCTTGCGATCTCGGATTTCAGCCAGGCGGAACTCGTCGAACTTTTCGAGCTCGCCGGGCGAATGAAGCGCGGGGAATATCGGGGCCGGCCGCTGGAGGGGAAGACTCTCGCGATGATCTTCGGGAAGACCTCGACCAGAACCCGGGTCTCGTTCGAGGTCGGAGCGTACCAGCTCGGCGGGCACGCCCTCTTTCTGTCCTCGCGTGAACTGCAGTTGGGGCGCGGGGAGCCGACCCGGGACACCGCCCGAGTGCTGTCGGGCTATGTCGACGGCATCATGATCCGCACCTATCAGCATACCGAGGTGGAAGAGCTCGCCCGCTACTCCAGCGTGCCGGTGATCAACGGACTCACCGACCTGCTGCATCCCTGTCAGGTGCTCGCGGATGTGCTCACGCTGCAGGAGGAGTTCGGCTCGTGGGAGGGGAAGGTCGTGGCCTGGATCGGCGACGGAAACAACATGGCCAACAGCTGGGTGGAGGCCGCCGGCATGCTCGGGTTCGAGCTCCGCCTCGCCTGTCCGGAGGGCTACGAGCCGAACCATGCAATCTTCGAACACAACGCCGCGAGGACTCGGCTCTCGATTACCGAGTTGCCGGAGGAGGCCGTGGCCGGCGCCCACGTCGTCACGACCGACGTCTGGGCGTCGATGGGGCACGAGGAGGAGACCGAGTCGCGACGTCACGCATTCCTCGGCTACGCCGTAGACGAGGCCCTGATGCTGCAGGCTCGCCCCGAGGCCATCTTCCTCCACTGTCTCCCCGCCCACCGCGGCGAAGAAGTCTCGGAGGCGGTACTTGAAGGCCCGCGCTCCCGGGTGTGGGTGGAGGCCGAGAACCGGCTGCACATCCAGAAGGCACTAATGACGGCGCTGATGAGCGAGAACCGCACCACCAACAGGAAGTGACCGATGACGACGATCCTGCAGCGCACACCGCTTTTCGACACCCATCGCGCCCTCGGAGCGAAGATGGTGCCCTTCGCCGGCTGGGAGATGCCGGTGCAGTATGCCGGCGGGATTCTCGCCGAACATCGCGCCGTGCGGGCGGAAGCGGGAATCTTCGACGTCTGCCACATGGGGGAGTTCGAGGTCACCGGGCCGGACCGCAACGCGTTCGTCAATCGGGTGACGACCAATGATGTCGCTGCGCTCGCGCCGGGACAGGTCCAGTACTCGGCCTTCCTGAATGAGAGCGGCGGGGTGGTGGACGACTGCACCGTGTACCGCTTCGAGGACAAGCTCATGCTGGTCGTGAACGCGGCCAACATCGACAAGGACTGGGAGCACATCGTGGCGCAGAAGAAGGGCGCCAACGTGCGGATCCGGAACATTTCGGCCGAGGTCGGGCTGCTCGCGCTGCAGGGTCCGCGGGCGGAAGCGATTCTGCAGACGGCAACCTCGACGATCCTCAAGGACATCGGGTACTACCACTTCGCGGTGGGAAAGGTGGCCGGCGCGGGGTGCTTCATCTCCCGCACCGGCTATACCGGGGAGGATGGATTCGAACTCTACTGCCGCACTCC
Source organism: Gemmatimonadota bacterium (assembly GCA_039930625.1). Lineage (GTDB taxonomy): Bacteria > Gemmatimonadota > Gemmatimonadetes > Gemmatimonadales > GWC2-71-9 > JADJOM01. The sequence continues at coordinate 8,478 of JBDTTN010000035.1, forward strand.
GGATGTGCAGGCGATCTGGCACGCGCTCACCGGCGACGGCAAGGCGCAGCCGATCGGACTCGGCGCCCGTGACACCCTGCGCCTCGAGGTCGGTTACGCACTCTACGGCAACGATATCGACGATACCACGACGCCGCTCGAGGCCGGACTCGGCTGGATCACCAAGCTCGACAAGGGCGCGCCCTTCATGGGCGAGCCGGCGCTGCGGCGACAGAAGCTCCAGGGAGTGGAGCGCAAACTGGTCGGTTTCCGGTTGGTGGGGAAGGCGATTCCACGTCACGGCATGCCGGTGCTGGTCGATGGCATCCCGGTCGATACCGTCCGCAGCGGCACCATGAGCCCGTCGCTCGGCTACGCTGTCGGTACGACCTATCTCCCGGTCTCCCATGCCGCCCCGGGCAGCCGATTCCAGGTCGAGATTCGCGGCGACCAGGTGGAGGCGGAGGTCATCCGGCGACCCTTCTACACCAAGGGGTCCGTGAAGCGGTAATGCTGCGCCTGGCCATTCTCACGATTTCCGACGCGGGGGCTCGGGGCGAGCGCGACGACACTTCCGGTGAGGCCATTGTCGCGTGGGCGGCGGCTCGCGGTTACACCACGGCGGCGCGGGCGCTGGTGCCTGACGAGGCAGACCGAATCGGTGCTGCGCTCAGCCGCTGGGCGGATGCGGATGCTGCGGACCTGATCCTCACAACCGGCGGGACAGGTCTCACCCGGCGGGACGTCACCCCGGAGGCTACCCGCGCCATCCTCGAGAAAGAGGCGCCGGGGATCGCGGAAGCCCTCCGGATGGCGGCATACCCGCGGTTTCACCGGGCAGCGCTCTCCCGGGGGGTGGCGGGGGTGCGCGGCCGAACGCTGATCGTCAATCTGCCTGGCAGTCCCGGGGGCGTCCGCGATGGCCTGGCGGTGCTGGATGATCTCGTCGGCCACGCGGTGGAATTGATCCGCGGCACCAGGACAGGACACTAACTGCGCTGTCGGGTGCCGCCCGTTCCGGGCGGGCGCCCGACGGCAGACGGCTCAGCAATGGCATCCAAGATTCTGATCACGATGGACGATCTCGAGACCGCTGTCCGCGTCAACGCCGCGATGGAGGCAGCGGGTCACGCGACCGCAATGGTCTCCTCCCTCGACGACGCCCGCCAATCGCTCCGCCGAGTGGCGCCGGACCTCGTGGTCCTCACCGGCGCGGTCCACGAGTCCCCGGCGCGGCAGCTGGCGGCCCTGGCCCGGGACGCGGAGATTTCGACGCTGGCGCTGCTCGAATCCACCGACGTGAGTGGCCCCGATCATGATCGTCACCATGTGGATGTGACCGAGATCGCAGTGAAGCCCGTCGTTCCAGCCGAGGTTGTACACTTGGCCGAGCGGCTGATCGTGCGGCGGGCGCTGCAGCTCAGGACCGGCATCAGCGGCGAGAGTTCCGCCATCCAGGAGCTGCTCATCCGGATCGAGCAGATGGCTCCGGTGTCGAGCACAGTGCTGGTGCAGGGCGAATCGGGCACTGGCAAGGAACTCGTCGCCAAGGCGATTCACGATCTGTCACCGCGGCGCGGCAAGCCGTTCATCGCCGTCAACTGCGCCGCGCTACCGGAGACGCTGCTGGAATCGGAGCTGTTCGGACACGAGAAGGGGGCCTTCACCGGCGCGGCAGAGCGGCGGCTGGGGCGCTTCGAGCTGGCGGATACCGGGACGATCTTTCTAGACGAGATCGGCGAGATACCCGCGAGCGTGCAGGTCAAGCTGCTCCGGGTGCTGGAGACGCGCACCTTCTTCAGGCTCGGCGGCGTGCAGCCTATCAAGGTGGACGTACGGGTGGTCGCGGCTACCAACCGGAGCCTCCGCGATTCGGTGGCCCTGGGCGAGTTCCGCGACGACCTGTACTACCGATTGAACGTCCTGACGATCTACCTGCCTCCGCTCCGGGAGCGCCGGGAAGACATCCCCCTGCTGGTCCGCCGGTTCGTCCGGGACCTCTCCAAAGCTCATGAAAGGCCCTTCAGGGGGATTACCCCGGAGGCGATGCAGCGGCTGGTCGAGGCTCCCTGGCCGGGCAATGTGCGGCAGCTACGCAACCTTATTGAGTCGATGGTGGTGCTCGCGCCCGGCAGGGAGATACGAGCATCCGACATTCCCCCCGATGTTCTTGAGGGGGCCAGCCGGCTGCTGCCAGTCAGAGTGGCTGCTCCCGGCACCGGACCGAGTCAGGAACTTGAGTTTATCCTCCGTAATATCATGGACTTACGGCTCCAGATCGAGGAGCTGAGGCGCCGGCTCGACGATCGCCCCCAGCGGGTCCAAGTCATTGAGCTGGGAGAGTCCCAACCTGTGGCCGATCTTTTGCCGGTTTCCGAGGCCGAGGAGCGAAGTTCGGTGGTCTATCGCCCGGGGATGACCATGGCTGATGTCGAGAAAGAGACCATCTCAGCGGCACTGACTCAGCATCGAGGGAATCGCCGCAAGGCGGCAGAAATGCTGGGGATCGGCGAACGGACGCTCTACCGGAAAATCAAGGCTTACAAACTAGAATAGGTGAGCGCACCTAAGTCCTGAAACAGTTTGGGTTTCGGAGCGAGGTGCTGCTTGACGCGCCGAGTTCTGGCTTCCATATTGAGAACTGAGACCCCACAACCTTGATCGCACAGGGTCTTTCCCAGTGATTTTTTCGATCGACCCGAGCGCGTGCGTCGCATGTTTGGCGTGTCTGCGCGTCTGCCCGACGGGCGCTATCGAGGTGCAGGAACCCCTCGTCCGCATTGAGGACGCGGCGTGCATTCGCTGCGGGCTCTGTGTGCCCGCCTGTCCTCATGATGCGATCGAAGTCACCGGAGAGCTGGGCCGCGCGATGGCGGTGGCGGCGCGGGGAGGCGGGGTCCTGATTCTGGCGGCGGAGGCCGCGGCGCATTTTTATCCCGCGACGCCGGAGCAGGTGATCAACGCCTGTTATGCAGCCGGGTTCCGGGTGGTGAATCGCGGGATCGTCGGGGATGAGCTGGTCGCGGCGGAATATCTCAAGCTCTGGCGCGACGACAGCTGGGGCACGCTGATCCGCTCCACCGATCCGGTGGTGGTCGATACGATCCGCCGGGATCTGCCGGAATTGGTGCCGTACCTGGCGCCGGTGACACTGCCTGCGGTGGCGGAGGCGCGGTATCTCCGGGCCCAGGTGGATGAGCGGCTGGAGATCGTGTATGCTGGCGTCTGTCCGCCGGCGACCCGTCCGGAGCTGGACGCGGCGATCACCTTCCGGGATCTGGACCAGGTGTTCAAGCTCCGCGGCGTGGTGCCGCTGGCTCAGCCTGACTTCTTCGTCCGGGTGCCGAGCGAGCGGCGGCGACACCTGAGCATGCCGGGCGGGCTCCCGGTCGCAATGCTGGAGGAGGCACCGTACGCGAGCAAGCGTTTCCGGAAGATCCGGGGACTGAGAGAACTAAAGGCGATCGCCCGGGCGGTGGTGGTGGACCGGATCGATCTTGGCTTCATCGACATTCTGTCATACGAAGGTTCGCTCGACCATCCGCTGTCGGGGCCACCGGAGGAGCTCTTCTGGCGGCGATCGG
>JBDTTN010000036.1:0-12035 GCA_039930625.1 Gemmatimonadota bacterium
TGGCGATGGTCTCGAGTACCACATCGGCCGCCAGCGGAATCTTCCGGGTATGGACCCGGAGGATGCCTTCGCGGCCACGAACGTCCGGCGCGTCCACGATGATCTGCCGGTCGAAGCGGCCGGGCCTGAGCAGCGCCGGATCCAGCACATCGGGCCGGTTGGTGGCGGCGATCAGGATAACCCCGTCGTTGGATTCGAAGCCGTCCATTTCGACCAGCAGCTGATTGAGCGTCTGCTCCCGCTCATCGTGCCCGCCGCCGAGTCCAGCGCCGCGGTGCCGGCCGACGGCGTCGATCTCATCGATGAAGATGATGCAGGGGGCATGCGCCTTCCCCTGCTCGAAGAGGTCGCGCACCCGGGAGGCGCCGACCCCGACGAACATCTCCACGAAGTCGGAGCCCGACATCGAGAAGAAGGGTCGCCCGGCCTCACCAGCGACGGCCTTGGCCAGCAGGGTCTTGCCGGTGCCCGGGGGACCGACCAGCAGGGCGCCCTTCGGCAGCCGGCCACCGAGTCGGGTGAACTTCTGCGGGTCCTTGAGGAATTCGATGATTTCCTGCAACTCGACCTTGGCCTCGTCGGCGCCCGCCACGTCGGCGAAGGTCAGCTTGGGCGTGTCTCCTGAAAGCAGCTTCGCCTTGCTCTTCCCAAAGCTGAAGGCGCGGCTGCCACCCGCCTGCAGCTGGCGCAGCAGGAATACCCACAGTCCGATGATCACGATCCACGGAAGCGCCGCGATCAGAAAATTCGCGACCCCCACCTTCGGCTCCTTGGCCGAGATGGGTACGCCGGAGCGCTCCAGCTCGCCGAGCAGCTGTTCGCTGTCCTTGATGGGAAGGAGGACCACGAAGCCCTTGGCCTTCCGATCATCCTGGGTCACGGGATTGACGAAATCGCCCTCAAGCTGCTTGCCGTCGTACACCGTCACGTCGTGGACGTTGCCGGCAGTCAGCTGCTGCTTGAATGCGGTATATGTGAACTCCTGCACTGCACTCTTCTGATTGTTCATCAGTTGAAAGAGCGCCATCGCGACGAGCGCGACGAGGAGCCACAGTGCGAGGTTCTTGCTCAGGCTCCGCCAGTCAGGGCGGGGCGATGTCGGAGGCATGCGTTCAGCCATTCAACCCAGGTCCGCGATGTACGGGAGGTGCCGGAATTCCTCCGCGTGATCAAGGCCGTAACCCACCAGGAACGCCGGCGGGGCCACGAACCCCGTGAACCGGACTTCCGGCAACGGGGGAGCGATGCGCTTATCCAGCAGCGCGCAGATCGCGAGGCTCCGAGGTCCCCGGGACCGCAATCGGTCCATCAGGGAGGCCAGGGTTCGACCGCTATCAATAATATCCTCAACGAGCAGGATATGCCTGTCTGCCAGGGCCGAAGCCGGCTCGTAGAGGAGCCGAACTTCGCCGGTCGAGCGGGTTCCCGCGCCGTAAGAGCTGGCGATCAGGAAATCCACCTGGAGCGGCCGTTCGACCGCCCGTGCGAGGTCGGCGAGGAATACGAAGCTGCCCTTGAGGAGACCGATCAGCAGGAGATCCCCGTCCGGATAGGCCTGGGTGATCTCCTTGCCGAGCGTCCGGACCCTATCCGCGATGGTCGCCTCGTCGAACACCACCTGCCGGAGGGGGCGCCCGCCAGCTCTCGGGTCAGCCGTGGGGTTCGACATCGATCCTGAGCGCCGGAGCGCCAGGCGCGGGCAGCAGCACATCGGCTCGGCACACCCCCGGAATCCAGGCCAGCGCCCCTGCCCCCTCGACCATCGGCCAGCTGATCCGCTCGCTGCGGGGGACTCGCGCATCCTGGAAGCAGCGCACCGCCAACCTGTGTCCGGTGCCCCCAAGTGGCGCCAATCGATCCCCGGGCCGCCACGGACGAAGCGCCAGTGCAGCGGGGATGAACCACGCCGTCCGACCGTTGCGCGCCTGCACTTCAGGTGCCGGTTCCGAGGACCAGCGAATCCGCCAGGGACCCCAGCGGGTCTGGCCCTCCGTCGATGCAAGGAGTTGTGGCGCCCCGGCCTCCCGTGTTGCGGGCGGGACCACCCGGAGCCGACCAAAGGCGAGTTCCAGCCTCCACCCCCCGGTGAGATCGGCCGCCGCCCCACTCTGCGCGAATGCCAACGCCGCGAGGGCTCGGCGCACCCGCGCAGGCCCGGCCGGGGCGCCGGCGCTGCGCGCCAGACTCTCCGCAAGACAGGCGGCGAGCGTGGCCGGCAGATCCAGGAGCACGGGCCAGTGCACCGAACAGGAACCATGCTCCGCCGCCGCATCGAGACCGGGCCAGGACCAGAGGGCCTCGTCCCAGGCCCGCCGGTCTCGGGCGGCGTGGCGCCGCAGTTCGCCCAGCTTGTGATCAATGTCCGGCATCCGTTCCGCGAGATCGGGAAGGAGCGCCCCGCGAATCCAGGAACGGAGGTGCCGCGGATCCTGATTGGCGGGATCGTTCCACCAGCGCAGTCCGCGAGCGCGACAGTAGCGCCGCAAGGTCCGCCGGGAGAAGGAGAGCAGCGGCCGAGCGACACCCCGCTCCCGTGCCGGCATGCCGGCGAGTCCCGCGGGGCCGGACCCGCGCAGCGCCCGCATGAGCACCGTCTCGCGCTGGTCGTCGGCGTGGTGGGCGGTGAGGATCCAGCGCGCGCCTGACGAATGCCGGGTGGCGCGGAGCCAGGCGTAGCGCGCCGCGCGGGCGCGCGTCTCGCTGGTCTTTGGTCCCAGCTCGAGGCGGGTGCCGAGATAGCGGAGTCCGTACTCCCGGGCGAGCGCCTCCACTTCGTGCGCCACCAGCGCGCTTTCGGGCTGAATCCCATGATCGATGTGGGCGACGATCAGCTCGAGCTGATGATGCTCGCGGCTCTGCACCAGCAGGTCCAGCAGCGCCACCGAGTCGGCGCCGCCGGAAACGGCGACCAGCACTCGGCAGGGCCCGAGCCGAAGGCCCTCAAGACGCTCGGCGAAGCGGTCGAGGACGCGCATTCAGGAGTGCGGCTCCGCCGACTCACTGGCCTCGAGGTGAAACCGGGGAATCTCGGCGCTCAGTGTGCTGCCGTCGGGGCGATGGAAAATGTATTCCCCCTCCATGTAGCCGCTGGCAGACTTGAGCACGCAGAAGCTCTGATACTCGTGGACCTGGCCCTTGGCCAGCACAGGCTGTTCGCCGACGACCCCTTCCCCTTCCACTGCCGTTTCCTCACCGATCGAATCGTGGATGAGCCAGCGGCGGGACCGGAGCTGCGCGGTCACTTCCCCCACATTCTCGATGCGGACGAAATAGGCAAAGACGTACTGCTGCTTGAGCGGGTTGGACCGTTCGGGCAGGTAGACGGGCCGGACCGTGATCCGGATGCCGTCCGTCACACGGTAGTAGAAGGGCGCAGGCGACATGGGATAAAGCTAAGGCGATTGACCGTGGGCCGTTAGCCGCTGGTCAGCCTTCAGCCGCCAGCTGTCAGCTGTCCGCCGTCCGCCGTCCGCCGTCCGCCGGTGCCCGTTGGTCGATAGCCGATGGCTGACGGCTCCCTAAGGCTTGGCCGGCTCGGTCTTCCCCTTCGCGAAGTCTCCCGCCTTGACGACGGTCAGCTTGGACGGATCGATGTACTTCCGCATGGCACTGTTGATCACCTCGGGAGTGAGGGCCGCGACCCGCTTCTCGAAGTCGGCATCAAACCCCAGGCTCCGTCCAATGAAGAGGTTGTTCCCCAGTTGGCCAGAGAGCGACGCGTCCTGGGCCCGGGTCACCTGGCGCGACTGCAGCCACCCCTCCTTTGCCTTCTGCACCTCCTCGGCCGTGAAGCCGTCCTTGCGGACCCGGTCGACCTCCTCGCGGAAGGCCTGCTCCAGCCGGGCGGCGTTCTCCGGCGCGTAGATGGCGAACGTCTGGAATCCGCCCGTCTTGTCCAGCGCACTCGCGAACAGCCCCGAGCCCACACCGTAGCTGATCCCCTCCTTCTGCCGGATGCGCACCGCCAGCCGGGAGTTCAGGAAGCCACCCCCGAGCATATAGTTGCCGAGGAGCAGTGCGGGATAGTCGGAATCGTCATCGCGGATCGGCAGATTTTCTCCGGCCAGGAAGAAGGCATTCGCCTTGTCCGGCGTCTCGATGGTGATCGCGTTCGCGCTCACCTCCTTGAACTCCGTCGGAATCCGCTCGAATGGCCGTGGGCTCTTCCACGAGCCGAACAGTTCGTTAGCGGCCGAAGCGATCTCGCCTTTGTCGAAATCACCGACGACCACGAGCTCCCCGTTGGAAGCGCCGTAGTTCTCGGCGTAGAATCGGCGCACCTCGTCCAGTGTGGCGCTGGTGTAGTCGGCGACCTGCTCGTCGAACGTCGCCACGTAGCGCGGGTCTCCCTTGGGGTAAGGATTCAGGTAGCGCTGATAGGCGTTCGAGCCGAGTGCGGTGGGTTCGGAGCGGTTCTCCTCGATGCTCGCGAGGTTTTCCCGGCGCAGCTCCTCGAACTCCTTGCCATCGAATGCCGGCTCCCGGAGGATTTCGCCCACCAGCCGCAGCACCGCCACGACGTTAGGCCGGGTGGTCTCGACGCCGACGCGCACCGACGTCGGGCCGCCGAAGATGCTGACCCGGGCCTTGAGGCGATCGAACTCGTCCGAGATCTGTTGCCGGCTCTTGGTCCTGGTCCCGCGCCTCAGCATGTCGGCGGCGAGGTCGGCGATGGTCGAGTTGTTGGTCGCGGTGGCCAGCGTGCCGAAACGGAGGGTCAGGCCCACATTCACCGCCCCGCCCCGGTTCTGCTTGGGCAGCAGCGCGAGCTTCACCCCACCGGCGAGCGCCGACTTGGCGGTGCGCCGTTCGATGTTCTCGGGGCTCGGATCAAACGCCTCGCCGGCCGCGAGAGTCGTATCGCCCTTGTAATCGTGGACCAGCGCGGCCACATCCGGGGTGGCGGGAATCTCCGCCCGATCAGGCCTGGTGGTCGGGATGAATTCGCCCCATGTGGCATTCGACGGCTTCAGATAGGCAGCTGCCACCCGCGCCACATCTTCGGCAGTGACTTTCTTCACCCGGTCGCGGTGCAGGAAGAACATGCGCTAGTCGCCCATCGCGGCCCACTCCGAGAGCTCCAGCCCCACCCGGTCGGAGCGATTGAGCGTCAGCTCGATATCCTTGATCAGCTGGGCCTTGGCGCGGGCCACCTCCTCCTCCGTCGGCGGGCGTGACACCACCTCCGCCAGGGCCTGCTCCAGCCCCTGCCTCGCCACGGTGAGATCGTCTTCCTTCCGTACCTGGGCTGAGGCGATGAGCACCCCGGGTTCACGCAGCTGGTAGCCGTAACCGGAGACGCTGGTCGCCTTCTTGGGTTCGACCAGCGCCTTGTAGAGCCGGCCCGAGGGTTCGTCGCCGAGCACCTGCTCCAGCACGGCCACCGCGGCGTAGTCCTCCGCCGCGCCTGACGGGACGTGATACGCAGCCATGAGCACCTGCACATCCCCGACTCGGCGCAGCGTCACACTGCGTTCGCCATCCTGGGTCGGCTCGGTGGTATACGTCGGCCAGAGTTTCAGCGCGCCGCTGCGGTCCGGCCGAGGAATCCGCCCGAACTTCTGCTCGATGAGACCGAGGGTCTTCGCGGGGTCGAACTTGCCGGCCACGAACAGGATGGCGTTGTCGGGCTGGTAATAGCGGCGATAGAACGCCTGGAGCCGCTCGATCGGTACCTGTTCGATGTCCGAACGGGCGCCGATGGTGGAGTGACCATAGTTGTGCCAGAGGAAGGCCGTGGAGAGCACCCGCTCTTCGAGGACGGAGCCGGGGTCATTCTCTCCCGACTCGAACTCGTTCCGGACCACGGTGAACTCGGACTCGAGATCCTTCTTCGCGATGTAGCTGTTGATCATCCGGTCGGCTTCGAGATCCAGCGCCCAGATGAGGTTCGTATCGCTCGCGCTGAAAGTCTCGAAGTAGTTGGTCCGATCGAACCAGGTACTGCCGTTCGGCCGGGCGCCGTGCTCGGTGAGTTCCTGCGGAATGTTCTTGTGACGCGGTGTCCCCTTGAATACCATGTGCTCCAGGAGGTGCGCCATCCCCGTCTCGCCGTAGCCCTCATGCCGCGAGCCGACGAGATAGGTGATGTTCACCGTCGCCGTGGGCTTGGACACATCCGGGAAGAGTACGATGCGGAGCCCGTTCGCCAGCCGGTACTCGGTCAGCCCTTCAACGGACGTTACCAGGACCGCCCGCACCGGACCGCGACCCGCCACAGCGGGATGGGTCGGGGCACGCTTGACGGCTGGGGATGTCTGGGCGGTGAGCGGCGTCAGAGCAGAAACAACGAAGAGCCCTGCGAGCACCAGGTGACGCGGCCGGGAAAACATCGGCAACCTCATGAAGAATAGAGAATCAGCTACAGGCCGCCCTCTCGCGCAGCCTAGCCAGAACCGGTCCAACTTACCTCGATACTCCCCTCCGCCGGAATCGGAAGCCGGCGCCTCCTGGCCGCCCTCACTCCGCTTGCCAGTCACCCCGGAAAGGTACGATCTTCACGCCCTACTTCCACTCTCCAACCAGAGACCGACAGTTCATGACCGAGACTCTCTCCGTCCGGCTCCGTCAGGAAACCAGGCAGGCACATACCCGTGCCGAACGCAGCGGACTGATGCGGGACATGCTGGCGGGCAAGCTCGAACCGGTGCGCTACACCGCCCTGATCGCGAACCTGCACCCCGTCTACACGGCGCTCGAAACCGAACTGCAGCGCCTCGCTGCTCATCCGATGGTCGCACCGATCCACCACACCAGCCTCAACCGGGTGCCCTCGCTGGAGCGAGACCTGCTCGCACTCGGCGGCCCGGGCTGGGCCAGGGATTTCCCGCCGGCGGCTCCGACCACCGAATACGTGGCTCGCATCCACGAGGCGGCAAAGGAGCCTGCTCTCCTCGCGGCCCATTCATACACCCGTTATCTCGGCGATCTCTCTGGCGGGCAGATTCTCAAGCGCATCGCCCTGGGACTGCTGGGGGACAAGGGTCCTGGCGCCGTCGCGTTCTACGAGTTCCCTGAGATCCCCAACCCCGATGCCTTCAAGCAGGGCTATCGGGCTGCGCTGGACCGGTTGCCCCTGACTCAGGCGCTGGCGGATCGGGTCGTGGCTGAGGCGCTGGCGGCATTCGAGCTGAACGCGCGGCTCTTCGAAGCACTGGACTAGAGGAAGTGCCAGTGGCCCGCGAGGAATGGCGCTTCGGCAACCCATCGGCTGTGTCCAGCCCTAGCGTTTCTTGACGCGCCGTGGCTTCGGCTTCGCGGTCTTGCGAGGGGCTGCCTCTGCCGACACCTCCACACCTGCACGCCCCAGGTTATAGCGCCGGAGCTTCACATACAGGCTCTGCCGGCTGACCCCGAGAACCTCCGCAGCAGAGGTTCGATTGTCGTGTGTCAATTCGAGCGCAGCCTCGATGAAATGCCGTTCCACCAGGTCGGTGGTGTCCCGAACCAGATTTCGCAGAGAAACGCGACCCACAAGTGCGGTCAGCTGCTCGACTGCGCGCGTCAGGTCGCGAGCACCGTGAGCGTCCAGCTCCAGGCGGCGGCCCACGTCCCTGACCAGAAAACCCACCCGCTCCTGTGAGCCTTCAGGCACGGCCGCACAGGAGACCTCCACCTCACTCGGCGATCCGAGCTCGCCCCGGAGCGTGGTCCCGAACAAGCGGACAATGCCGTGCTCCCGTAGCGCGGCGAAAATCAGTCCCAGATCTGCGCCGGGGCGCCCAATCCACTGCTGCAGCGACTGCCCTCGTACCTGACTCTCCGTAGGGATCTGCACCAGGTCCAGAAACGCCCGGTTGGCGGAGAGCACCCTGCCCTCGCCGTCGGTGACGACGAATCCGTCGGGCAGCGCTTCCACCAGCTTGAGGGCAACCGCATCCGGGGCTGTGACGCGTGCAGCGGCGCCCCATTCCGCAACCGGCAGAATCCGAATCACGAAGAGGGCTGTGGCATCCTGACGGACCAGTGAGGCGGCGATGGTCACCCGCTGTGCGCTTCCCGCCAACCGAACCACCAGGTCATCAGCATGCCCGTGGGCGCGGACTGCCACCAGCTGATCGAAGACCGCGCTCTCGCTCTGCCGATCCAGATCAAGCGGGAAACTGCGACCCACCAGCTTCTTCACCGGCTGGTCGAAGAGTTGAGCGGCGGCAGGATTCGCCTCGACCACCTTCAGGGTGGTCGCATCCACGATCAGTACAGCCTCAGTAGAAAGCTGGAGGAGCAGCCGGTAGCGCGTCTCGATGTGGCGCATCCGCCAGTAATCGCGCTCGAGCGTCTGCTGAGCTTCAACCATGCGCTGCTGCAAAGCGGACACCGCCCGGAGATCACGGCCAACCGCCACCAGCGAGTGCTTTCGCCCCTCGATCCGCAAGGCGGTATACGCGATGGGGATGTCGTTGCCGTAGGCCGAGAGGTGGTTCACCTGGCGGCGGCGTGAGACCCCCTCAGTCACGGCCTCCTTCAACATATCGATGATCTTCGCCCGGCTCTCGGGGGACACCGTCTCCGCCCACTCCAGACCCAGCCAGCCGTTCGATTCCTCAATCGGATGGTCCATCTGCCCAAGCCGGACGTCGCGGATGACCCCACCGTCGTCGAGCGCGAGGACGATGTCAGCCGCGGCAGTGAGCATGCAGGTCATCTCGCGGACTGTCAGCGCCATCGGGATACCGTCGACGGTGTCCGCTACTTTCGCTAAGCCCTTCATGCGCTTCAAATTACAGTTCGACTTCCTCGACTGTCAACCGGACTGGACGCCGCCGCCGCTTCACGGCGAGACATGGGCTTCCAGGATCGCGAGGTCCATGTCGGGAGCCCCGTCAGCACCCTCTCCCGCGACCCCAAGGATGTCGCCGAGTGGTGCTTCTCCCGTCCCAGCCAGGCGCGGCGTGCATTTCGGCGCCGACCGAACCGCTACTCGATTGGGCTTCGGCTCCTGCTGGCCGACCGGTTCGCGCCCCTGGTCAGAGCCGCCTCGCGGCGTCATCAACGGCTTCCGTTGACTCCGCCGATCATCGCGAGTTGAATCGGAAGGACGCCGACTGTTCGCTCGGCGGTGCGCCGTACCGAGTTGCCGGGCCGGCCACAGGTGCACACTCTTCCCCGATCCCCGCGCGCCGAGCACCCGTTCGATGGCCGTCCCCGAGCTCATCTTCCCGAGCCTGCTGCTCCTGCTGGCGCTGCCAGCAACAACTCCGGCAGAGCAGCCTTCCCCGACCGCGTTGGTTCGCCTGACATGCGGGATGGTCATCACGCGATCGGTGCGGATCGCCCCCGGCCACTACGCCCTGACGGCTCCGGCCGCTCTCGACTCCGCGTGTGTCACGATCCGCGGCGAGAATCTCAGTGTCGACTTCTCGGGCGCGGCCATGGACGGTTCCGCTCCGGGCGCCACACCAGATCGGGCGGACGGAGTGGCTATCAGGGTCAGCGGCGGCAGAAATGTGCGTCTGCTGAATGCGCGCATCCGCGGCTACCGGGTCGCCATTCTCGCTCGAGACACCCGTGGGCTGACCATCGAGAACAGCGATCTGAGCCACAACTGGAAACCCCGCTTGTACAGTCTCATCGAGCACGAGAGTCTCGTCGACTGGCTCTCGTTTCATCACAACGAGCGGGACGAGTGGCTTCGCTATGGGGCGGCGATCTACCTTGCAGGAGTCCGAGGCGGAACAATCCGGGGCAATGTGGCCGAACAGGGGATGAATGGCCTGATGCTCAGCGCGAGCGACAGCATCCGGATCGAGGACAACAGCTTCTCGTTCAACTCCGGGCTGGGAATCGGACTGTATCGCTCGAGCGACAATGTCATCCTGCACAATCGCCTCGACTACGACGTCCGAGGTTACAGCCACGGATTCTATCGCCGCGGGCAGGACTCGGCGGGCCTCCTGATCTTCGAGCAGAGTACTCGCAACCTCGTCGCCTGGAATTCGGTGACCCACGGCGGTGACGGGTTGTTCCTGTGGGCCGGTCAGACCACGATGGACTCCGGAACCGGCGGCGCCAACGACAATCGGTTCATCGGCAACGATTTCAGTTACGCGCCTACCAATGCGATGGAAGCCACCTTCAGCCAGAATGAGTTCGTCGCCAACCGGGTGACCGGGAGCGACCACGGCCTGTGGGGCGGATACAGCCACGACAGCAGAGTGATTGCGAACTGTTTCTCCCTCAATCGCATCGGAATCGCAATCGAGCATGGCCAGCACAATCAGATCAGCGGCAATCGATTCTTCGGAGATTCCACGGCGATCCGGCTCTGGGGGGACTCGCTGGAGCCATCGGACTGGGGTTATCCCCGCCACCGCGACACCCGAAGCCATGACTACTGGATCGACAGGAATCGCTTCGCCGGACATCGCGTCCTGCTGCGGGTGGGGAACACCGCCGGGGTGACCCTCAGTGGGAATCGGTGGTCCGGCGTGGACTCGATCGTCGTCCTCGAAGACTCCACCACAATCGAGTCCTCCGACAACAGTGAAGCGTCTGACGACGACGCCTCCTGCGCGGAGGTACCTCCTGTCGCTGCCTCCGAGTTGGCGCGCCTCCCCGTCGCGATCGGCAGTCCTCGGCCTATCCCCGCCTCACCGGCCTCACGCAGGGATCGCGCCGGGATCGCGATGACCGAGTGGGGTCCCTACGATTGGCGCTCACCCATCCTCTGGCCGGTAGACAGCAGTCGGGGAGTGCCGCTGCGCCTGACGACGCTCGGACCTGCCGGGCGATGGAAGGTGATCGCTCGACATGGAGTTGCAGCGCTCTCGGTGATGCAGGGACGGATTGGCGACACCCTCGTCGTCACTCCCGCAGCGGATTCGACTGGAGATTGGGCCGTGGTGCTCGAGTACCGGGGAGGCGCGACTCGGTCACCCGGCGGTGCTGTCGCCCCCGCGGGCGCGCCTTATCGATTCGCGTACGAACGCTTCGAGCCGGCGACAGAGTGGGAGGCCCGGGTCTTCCACTGGAGCGACAGTACCGATCCGCGGATTCGACCGGAGGCCTTTGCGGCACTGACCTCCGGAGCCCCTGCGCTCCACTTCACGGCCTCGCGACTCGACCTGGAGTGGTATCGACCGACGATCCCGGGGATACCGCTGGAGCGGTGGGCACTCGAGGCAACGGCCGCGGTGGACCTTCCCGACGCGATGCTGCGCCTGCGGACGATCAGTGATGACGGGATTCGAGTCTGGATTGACGGCGATCTCGCGATCGATCACTGGGACGCGCATGAATCGGCGGTGGATGAGGTGCCCATCGCGCCGGGCAGACACCGTTTGAGGGTCCGGTATTATCAGGCCGACGGCTGGACGGAGCTCAGGGTCGAAATCGTTCGGGCGGACAACACCGATAAATGAGGCCGGGCGACCGACTCACGATTCACAATGAAACCTTTACCGATCGAGTCCCGTTCCCCCCCCAGCCTCTCATAACCCCCATTTCCGAAGGTCGATGATGCTCGAGCTCGAGCGCGTCACCAAGCGCTTCGCGGGCGGTGTCACCGCCGTGAATGACCTCTCGCTTTCCCTCTCGGGGGGGGTGCTCGGACTGCTCGGCCCCAATGGTGCCGGCAAGACGACGTTGATGCAGATGATCGCGACGATCACCGCGCCGACCAGCGGCACGATCCGGTTCGACGGCGTGGACCTGGCATCCGACCCCGATCATCTGCGCCGCCGGCTCGGCTATCTGCCCCAGGATTTCGGAGTCTACGACAACCTCACCGCGCTCGAGTTCCTGAGCTACTTCGCCTCACTCAAGGGGGTGAAGAGCAGGACGCGGGTCATGGAGCTGCTCGAGCTGGTCAACCTGCACACCGTCGCGCACAGGGCGACCGGCGGTTTCTCCGGTGGAATGAAGCAGCGCCTGGGCATCGCGCAGGCGCTGGTGAATGATCCCGATCTGCTGATCGTTGACGAGCCGACGGCGGGCCTCGATCCCGAGGAGCGGGTACGCTTCCGCAACATCCTCTCCGACGTGGGCGACGGGAAGCTGGTGATCCTGTCGACGCACATCGTGACGGACATCGAGTC
>JBDTTN010000037.1:0-12000 GCA_039930625.1 Gemmatimonadota bacterium
CGGCATCGTCGAGGCCAAGAAGCTCACCGTCGGCCCCCAGAACGTCCTCACCCAGGCCCAGCGCTATGCCAAGGGACTACCGCAGGTCGGCTGGAACTTCGGCGGGCTCCGCTGTCCCTTCCTGTATTCCACTAATGGCGAAGTCATCTGGTTCCACGACGTTCGCCACCCGCTCAACCGCTCTCGGCAGGTCGCGGGATTCCACAGCGTGGCCGGACTCCGGGAGCAGCTGAACCGGGATCTCGACGAGGCCTGCCGGGCGCTCGGAGCACTCCCGAACGACGATCCGAAGCTCCGTCCCTACCAGCGGGAGGCCAATACCGCGATCGAGAAGGCGATTGCCGAGCGGAAGCGGAACCTGCTGGTGGCGATGGCGACTGGTACTGGGAAGACCTTCACCCTTGTCAACCAGATCTACCGGCTGATGAAGGCCGGCGTCGCGAAGCGAGTGCTCTTCCTGGTGGACCGCCGGGCCCTCGCGGCCCAGGCGGTACGGGCGTTCTCCTCGTTCGACGCCGAGCAGGGTCTCAAGTTCGACAAGGTGTACGAGATCTTCAGCAGTCGCTTCCAGATGGGAGACTTCGGCGAAGAGGAGAAGTTTGATCCGAAGGTGCTGCCGACCTCGTACCTGACAGAACCATCTCCCGGCCACGCCTTCGTCTACGTGTGCACCATCCAGCGCATGGCGATCAATGTGCTGGGGCGGAACGCCGTGCCGGGTCTCGGCGAGGAAGCGCTGGACCAGGACGTCGGTCAGCTCGACATCCCGATCCACGCCTTCGACCTGATCGTGGCTGACGAGTGCCACCGCGGGTATACCGCTCAGGAACTCTCTGTCTGGCGAGATACCCTGAATCATTTTGACGCCATCCGCATCGGGCTCACCGCCACGCCTGCAGCCCATACCAGCGCCTTCTTCACCGACAAGGTGTACAGCTACGGCTACGAGCAAGCGGTGCGGGATGGCTACCTGGTGGATTACGATGCGGTGAAGATCCGCTCCGAGGTTCGGATCCACGGCGTCTTCCTCAAGGAGGGAGAGACGGTGGAGGTCGTGGATACCACGACCGGTGCCTCTCAACTCGACCTGCTCGAAGATGAGCGGCAGTTCGATGCTTCCGAACTGGAGGAGCGGGTGACCGCACCCGAGTCCAACCGGAAGATCCTCGAGGAGGTGAAGCGGTACGCGGTTGAGCACGAACAGAAGACCGACCGATTTCCCAAGACGCTGATCTTCGCAGTGAACGACCTGCCGCACACATCCCACGCCGACCAGCTGGTGAACCTGGCGCGTGACATCTTCGGGCGGGGCGACGCCTTCGTGGCCAAGATCACCGGCAAGGTGGACCGCCCGCTCATGCGGATCCGGGAGTTCCGCAACCGACCTCTCCCCAGCATCGTGGTCACAGTAGATCTCCTGACGACCGGGGTGGATATACCGGATCTGGAGTTCATCGTACTGCTCCGCCCGGTGAAGAGCCGGATTCTGTTTGAACAGATGTTGGGTCGTGGCACCCGGAAGGGGGAGAAGTACCCCGACAAGTCGCACTTCACCGTGTTCGACTGCTTCGACGGGACGCTGCTGGAGTACTTCCGGAAGACCACGGGGATCACCGCCGAGGCCCCGGTGGGGCCATCCCGCACCATTCAAGAGATCATCGAGTCCATCTGGCAGAACCAGGACCGGGAGTACAATTCCGGCTGCCTGATCAAGCGGCTGCAGCGAATCGAGAAGCAGATGGCACCGGAGGCCCGGTTGCGCTTTGCGGCCTGGATCCCGAACGGCGACGTGGGCAAGTACGCCGCCGGACTCAAGGCATGTCTCGGGTCTGCGTTCCTCGACACCATGAAGACGCTGCGCGACCCAGCCTTTCAGGATCTGCTGGTCAACTACCCTCGCCCCGATCGCGCTCCGTTCCTGGTGGCTCCGGGCCAACAGGACACTGTTACCTCGGAACTCCTCGTGGGGGGCTACAAGCCCGAGGAATACCTGGCGCGCTGGGCGGCCTTCGTTACCGAGAATCGCGACCGAATCGCCGCAATAAGGGTGCTGCTCGACCGGCCCCGGGAATGGAACGCGACTGCGCTCGATGAACTGCGGAAGAAGCTCGTGTGGGGGCAGTACAGCTTTACCATCGAGCACCTGCAGCGGGCGCACCAGCTCCAGTACAAGAAGGCCCTGGCGGACGTCATCTCCATGGTGCGTCACGCGGTCAACGAGGAGAGCCCGCTGCTCTCCGCCGACGAACGCACCGCTCGTGCCTTTGAGCGCGTCACGGCGGGAAAGTCCTTTACAGCGGATCAGCGAGCCTGGCTGGATCGGATCCGGCAGGTGATGACCAGCAACCTGTCCATCGCCGAAGAGGACTTCGAGCTTCAGCCAGCACTGGTCGATACTGGTGGACTGGGCGCGGCCGGCAGAGTCTTCGGCCGTGAGCGGCTCGTGCAGCTACTCCGTGAACTCAACGAGGCTATCGCCGCATGACCGACATCGTTCAGAAGCTCTGGGGATTCTGCCACACCCTCCGCCATGACGGGATCGACTACGGCGATTACGTGGAGCAGATCACCTTCCTCCTCTTTCTCAAGATGTCCGAGGAGAAGGACCTCAAGCTACCCAAGGGGTGCGACTGGGAGACCCTCCGCACCAAGAGCGGGACCGACCTGCTGGAGCACTATCAGGACGTGCTCCGGACGCTGGCCAAACAGACTGGGCTACTGGGGGATGTCTTCGCCCAGTCCCAGAGCCGATTCAACAACCCGGTCAACCTGCGCAAACTCGTTGCCCTGATCGATGAAGTGGAGTGGACCGAACTTGGTGTGGACGTCAAGGCCGAGGCGTACGAGGGGCTGCTGGAGAAGGCGGCCAGTGAGGGAAAGAAGGGGGCGGGACAGTACTTCACGCCCCGAGTGCTCATTCAGACGATGGTCCGCTGCATCCAGCCCGATCCTCGTGCTCGCCCCGACTTCAAGATCTGTGATCCGGCGGTGGGCACTGGTGGGTTTCTCGTGGCGGCGCGGGAGTGGCTCAATCAGGTGACCCGAGGGGCTCTGGACCGTGACGTGGCACGGCGCGTCCGCTCAAGCACGTACTACGGAACTGAGCTGGTCGCTCGGCCCCGTCGGCTTGCGCTCATGAATCTGTATCTCCACAACGTCGAGCCGCACATCGCCCTCGGCGACGCCATCTATAGTCCGCCGCCTGCCGACCGATTCGACGTAGTGCTGATGAATCCGCCGTTCGGCACCCGGGGCGCCAATCAAGCGCCGGAGCGGGAGGACTTTACCGTTGAAACCAGTAACAAGCAGCTCAACTTCCTGCAACACGTGCTGACCATCCTCAAGCCGGGTGGCCGGGCCGCCGTGGTGCTGCCGGACAACTGTCTCTTCGCCGACCAGGCCGGCGAGGTGATGAAGATCCTGACCGAGGATGCCGACCTCCACACCGTGCTCCGGCTCCCGCGTGGCACCTTCACGCCCTACAGCCAGGGTGTGAAGGCCAACGTGGTCTTCTTCACCAAGGGCCGCCCCACCGAGACCATCTGGATTTTCGACGCCCGCACCAACGTGCCCCAGGTGACCAAGAAGGACCGGCCACTCCTCAAGGAGCACTTCGCCGAGTTCGAGCGCTGCTACGGCAAGGACCCATACGGACGGGGCAAGCGGAAGCCGGTGGACTCGAAAGACGACCGCTGGCGGAGCTTCACTATTGACGAGGTGAAGGCGCGGGAGTTCAAGCTCGACGGCTTCAAGTGGCTCAAGGAAGAGAGCCTCGACGACGCCGACAATCTGCCGGAGCCGGAGGAGCTGATCACGGACGCGGTGGCGGAGCTGGAGGCGGCAGTGGAGGAGCTGCAGGCGGTGATGGGGATGCTGGAGCGCAGTGACCCTGAGACTGCGAGTGTGTTGTGAGCGAAGAGCCCCCCGAGGGTTGGACCGTCGCGCGACTTGGAGAAGTCTTTGAAGTCAACCCGCGAAAGCCGTCGGCCGATCTGCTTGACGAGCATGCACAAGTCACGTTCATCCCGATGGCCGCGGTTGATGAAGTCGCTGGGGCCATCACCAATCGTGACACCAGGGCGTATGGTGAGGTGCGCAAAGGATACACCGCCTTCGCGGAAGGGGACGTGATTCTGGCGAAGATCACTCCTTGCTTTGAGAATGGTAAGGTCGCGATCGCGACTGGATTGGAGAATGACCTCGGCTTTGGATCCTCTGAGTTCCACGTGCTTCGCCCGCTAGGAGGGGTGATCGCGAAATACCTGTATCACTACCTTCGCCAGCCGGGATTCCGTGAAGAAGCCGCCAATCACATGACGGGTACGGCTGGTCAGGAGCGGGTGTCGGTCGAGTATGTTCGTGAGCACGAGATCCCGATTCCTCCAGTTCCCGAGCAATGGAGGATCGTTGAGAAAGTCGAAGCGCTGCTGACGCAGGTGAGCTCCGCCCGCGAGCGGCTGGGGCGGGTGCCGCGGCTCCTCAAGTGGTTCCGGCAGGCGGTGCTAGCGGCTGCGTGTGAGGGGAGGTTGACGGAAGGGTGGAGGGAAGCTCACCGGTTGTCAGACTGGCAATCGTCCAAGCTCCGCTCGGTGGTGACTTTATTGGACCAGGGGTGGAGCCCCAAGTGCGAGATCGAGCCAGCAAACTCCGACGTTGCATGGGGTGTAATGAAGACGACAGCGGTTCAACCCATGAGATTCCTCCCGGAGGAGAATAAGGCTCTTCCTCAATCGCTTGAACCCCGGAAGGGGCTAGAGGTGCGAGTCGGCGATCTGTTGATTACGCGTGCCGGTCCACGCGCCAGGGCTGGTGTCAGCTGTCTGGTGCGTGCAACTCGTCCGCGACTCATGATCTGTGATAAAGTCTATCGCTTCCGAGTTGATGACCGAATAGTGCAGCCTCCCTTCGTTGAGATGTACCTCAATACAGCGCAAATGATAGATGTCCTAGATAGCCTCAAGACCGGGATTTCTGATAGCGGCGTCAACCTAACCCAAGAGAAGTTCTTGGATCTTGAGATCACGCTTCCGGATCGTGCCGAGCAGATCGAGATCATCCGCCGAGTTGAATCCCTATTCTCCCTCGCCGACACCATCGAGCGCCGCGTGAACGGGGCGCTCTCTCGGGCCGAGAAGTTGCCCCAGGCCATCCTCTCCCGTGCGTTTGCCGGCGAGTTGGTGCCCACCGAGGCCGAGTCGGCGCGGGCGGAGGGGCGCACCTACGAGACGGCGGAGGAGTTGCTGGAACGGATCCGCGGGGAGCGGGACCTGGCCGACAGGAAGAGTCCAGTACGGATGCGGGAAAAGGATACGCCGCGCGGCAGATTGGCTACTGGCCGGAGGAAGCCGGGCTGAGATTGACAGTCCCGGCTGCGCTCCGATTGACTGCATGGGGGAGCCCGGTAGCTTCCACCCACGCGAACTCCCTTGAATGTGACAGCAGCCGGATTGGAGCGGATGGCCAGTCCACGACACCTCGCTCGCGCCCCGATCGTCGAAGCCATCTTCGATGTGCGGACGGTGCTACCTCCTGGCTCCGATCCGCTCACCCTCCGGCGGCTGGGCGAGGGGCAGCGGGACCGCTATCCGGTACTGGAGGAGCGGCACGGCCTGCGGACGTTCTTCGAACTGGGGCCGGGCCAGGCGCCCCGATCAGGAACCCAGGAACTGGGGCTCGAAGGCGTGGTGCTGAAGACCAGCGACGGGTTGACCCAGGCGCAGTTCCGGCGCGACGGGTTCACGCTCAACCGGCTCCGTCCCTACACTGCGTGGGAGACGCTCCTGCCTGAGGTGGAGCGCTTATGGCTTATCTACCTGGAGGGAACGACGCCGGATGTGGTGTCCCGGGTGGCAGTCCGCTACATCAACCGGCTGACGCTGCCTTTTCCGCTCGATGATTTCAGGCGGTACCTCACCTCACCGCCCGGGGTTCCGGAGTCGGTGCCCCAGGCGGTCTCGGCGTTCCTTACCCGGGTCACCGTCGTGGACCCCGCGCATGAGCTTGCGGCCCATATCGTGCAAGCGCTGGAGCCATCGGCATCGGAGACGGCCGTCGAGGTGATTCTGGATATCGATGCCTTTGGACAGCGAGAGCGCGGGTTCGCGCCGGAAGCCATTCTCTCGACTTTCGAGCAGCTGCGCGAACTGAAGAACGCGATCTTCTTCGGCAGCATTACCGAAACCGCCGTGGAGATGTACGCATGACGCTTGCGCTCCGACCGGGTGACTTTCCCAGCGCCTTCCCCCCCCTCTATGATCGGGCCCAGAGCCAGGAGGGGCAGATGCTGACGCGGGCCTGGGCATCGCTGATTGACGACCGATCCGCCACCGCCGGCGTGGGACAGGCGCTGGCCGAACTCGACACCGCTGCCGGCGATGCGGTGCACGCAAACTGGGATGGTTATGGCGCCGCGGCGGTGCTTCCGGCCGCATACTTTCAGGCCAGGCGCCTGCTGCAGCTGCTTCCCTCCGCCGTACCCGCGCCGGACATCGCCATTTCCCCGAAGGGCCATGTCGCGCTCGAATGGCACGGCGGACCGCAGTGGGCGTTCTCGGCGGTGCTCGATGCAGACCGCAATCTGACCTACGCCGGGCTGTTCGGCAGCGGCCGCGCTCACGGGAAGGAGGTATTCACCGATGAGATTCCTGGGCCGTTTGTGGCGACGCTTTACCGGTACCTCACCGGAGCGGGTCCACGCTGACGCGCCACCGGGGCCGGAGCTGTTGGCTCGCTTCCTTCTGAGCCGGAGCCACTTTGCCGCCACCAAGGGCCGGGTAAAGTTCGCGGCGTTTCTGCCCGGACCTGAGGGTGCCCTCTCGATGTATGCCGTGCAGGGGCTTGCCGACCCGGCTGTGTGGGAGTTGGGCGACCGCTGGGTTGCCGCACCAGCCACACGGACCGTTCATGCCCGCGCCGAGCTCGAGTCCCGCCTGATTCGTGAACCGCTCCGGATCGAACTGGACGATGACCCCCCGCGCCATCGTTCGGTGATCGGATGGCTCGCCGAGGCCTCCGAGCAGCAGCAACTGGCGCTTGAGCTGGCCAACGCTGCACGCCTGCTGATGCGATCGGCCTGAGGCTGAGTTGCGGCGGGCCCTCCTTTCCTACCACAGGAAGGGGGCGCGGCCGGGCGGTCGCGCCCCCTTTCCTTGAGCAGCATCCCTCAGATCAGACCGCAGGGACGGAGTCCCTCGAGCGTCCTGAGTCGCGCCCGACCGCGAGCAGGACGATGCGCGCCTCGGCTTCGATGATGGCGCAGAGGTAGTTGAGCATTGCGTTGGCCAGGTTGATGGCTGACCCTGCCGATCCGCGCAGCGCCGAGGCTCGTGGCCGAACACATCGGGGAGGCTTTCGCCTCCCCGACATGTTGCTCGTCTCCAAGTCGGCTACAGAAGGGTTACCAGGACTGCGTCACCCACGAGGCTCCTGTCTGCAGGGTACCGCTATTGCCCTGTACAGTAGCATCGAAGGCGGTTGCTCCTACTCCTTCGTCAAAGCGCCAGTATCCGACGAGGCCGCTTTCGAATCCCGTCAGGCGAGTGCGCATGTTCTGTTGAATCTCGGTCTGCGAACGCGCGCCATCCCAGATGCGGACATCGTCGATATCACCGGGGAAGTAAAACTGCGAGTTTGGCCCTGTCTTGCCGATCGTGACGGGCGTCCCGGGCTGGGCGCACATCGTGCCGAGGCTTGCGACACTGGCCTCGAATTGTCCGTTGAGGTAGATGCGCAGAGTTGTACCGTCATTCTCAGCAGCGACATGGTACCAGGTCCCGGGTTGGAGCGCGGTCGCCCCTGTAACACTCAGATTGTTCGTACAGTTCCCGGAATGGAAATTGAGGACGTTTCCGGCCACAGTGTTTCCCCCATATCCCGCGCCGAACACCTCGACACCCCAAGACTCGCCGCCACCCTGAGAGCTTTGGCGGTTGATGATTCGCGCCTGCGAAAACCCGACGTTACTCGCCAGCTTGAACCATGCCTCTACGGTTGTCCGCTGGACGTCGAAGACGCTGGAGCCGGACACCGGCACGGTGACATAGCCGCTCGACCCATCCAGATGCAGCGCTGACGTCTGACTACCACTCTGTCGAATAGCCCAGGTCGTGGGAATCCTTCGCCCACCGAACTGGGCGGTCAGCGTGCCGGTCGCCCGGAGGAAGCCACTCTGGACCTGATAATGCATGACTTGCGTACCACAACCCGGATAGACCGCGGTAATGGTCGATGTTGCGGCATCCACCGTCAACGTGCCCGAATTGACGCATGCGGCGTTCGCGATCGTTATGGGCACCGCAGAGAAGTCCAATGACAGAGCGTACGACGCCGGATGCCCCAATGAGGGGTCGTTCTCATCCGTAGTGCCGGTCCAGACGCCGGTCGGGATCTTTGCCGCAGCGGCGAGAGCCGAAATATCATTTTCGATCGCAATGTAGAGTGGTGCTGACCTACTATCAAAAGCCCCCTTGTACAGGAATCCTTGCTCAAGCTCATCGTGGTCGAAATCGTTCCATGTCGGCTGGACAAGCCCCTTTGAAATGAAGCTAGGAAGTAGAGGCAGAACTCGTCCCTGCGCGGAAAACAGTGGCACAAGTCCGTCATTGGCACACCAGAGCACATTCGCGCTGCACATCACGGTGGAGAGTGCGCCCAACACCCACACTCCGCCGACCCCCTTGGGATATGGGGGAAATCGCAGGAACACATTCCCAGCATGGGCTCTAATTGGGACGGGCTCATTGGCAGCAGGTAGCAGTCCCAGAGCCAAGCTGCTCATGCCCGCGCTCGGAGTAGAGGGCGCCAGCCATTTGAGAATCAGCCCCGGTCCGGCCAGTGGGGTCCCGTAGAATGGGACTCCAATAGCGACGATACCTAGGACTTTACCCTTGTACGTCGGATCGGACTCTAGGTTGGTCGCAGCCTGGTGAGCAACGAGTCCCCCCATGCTATGGGCGACGAGGACCACACCCCTGACGGTGGTCAACAGCGCGTGGAGGTCACTCGTCAAGGCATCGCCCGCGTACTTGAAGTGATTGAAGGTAGGGTAGGTGTAGGCGTAAATCGGGTTTGTCTGATCGAACTTGCTCTCGAGGGGTCCGAGGAGGTTCGCGAAGTAGTTCTCACCAGGCAAATAGGTGCTCTTGGAAAAGCTCGCGCAGTCGACATCTAAGGGGGAAAAGCCATGGACTAGGACGATCGCGACGTCGGCTGACGTGGGAGCTTTTGATTGTGCGAACCTGCGAAGCGGTCCGCTTGCTGGAGTCCACCCGCTCGGTCCTGCGGGATAGTTCGTACAGGATACGCCGGGTGTCGCCGACAAGAATCCAGGCATTATTGAGGCCTCGAGCCCTGCCACGGACTGGCCGGTCGCCTCCGGCGGCAGCACTTCCGGTACCAGAAGCAATCGGAGGGTGTCAACCCGGAACACGGTCGCCAGCTGGTCGAATCCACTCGCTGGCAGTTTCGCCAGTGCCATAGTCCCAGTTGGATCAAGTGAGGCGGGTCCCCAAAGATCGGTCCCGGGAAGGGTTGAAAGCTCCGCCCTCATTGCAAGTAATGCTGGATTCACAGTGCGGTTGGTAAGTCGAGCAGAAAGGACGAGCGACTCTGATGTGCTGAATTGTGTGTTTGGATCTAGGACGCTTAGGGCAAGAAGAACCCCCCCTCCCGCGATCGGTGGAAAATGCGTACTCGCATTCAGACTTTCGGCAAGTTGGATTCTCACGCGCCCCACAATCGCCTGCGGCGGGATCGTCATCGTGGCCCCGCCAGGTGCCCGCACGATTCCCCCCGCTTGGTCAATCTCTCGTGTTCCTGCGAGGATCCACACCGTCACTTTCGCCCCGGCCCTGCCGAGTGGGAGCACCGTTAGCCGATTTGCCGACTTCAGCATGACCGACTGCCTGAATTCCGCAACCGCCGCTCCAGTCAGCGTCGTCTTGGGTACGATGATCTCCCCATTCAGCTTGATCTCCGCCCCGGTTGTCTTCTCGCCGTCATCCTGCACGATCAGCAGGTAGCTCGCCTGGGGATCCCCGGTGAATTCCTTCAAGAAGGGCGTCTTGCCGTCGACTCTCGTGAAGGTCGTCGGCGGCAACGGGCAGCTGGGACAACTGGCCGGGGGTGTGGTGAGCGCCGATCCGCCGCCGACCTGGCCGCCGGTCGGCCCGTAGGTCGAGGATTCCTTGAGTGCCGGTTCGCAACTGAGCAGCAGGACCACAGGCAGGAACCGCAACAGCTTTCGGGGCATTAGGACGGCTCGCGGATGGAAGGGTGAGATCCGGACAACCACTGCGCCTCAGGAGTACTGTCTGACCATGGCTGCCGCACCTTGCTGAGCCAACTGTCCAGTCGTGCCTGCCGTGAGCCACCCACGGAAAGCGCGTCTGACCGACGGTGAAGGAGGATTGAGGTTGAGGACCGGTAGACTCTAGCACTGCAGAGTCAGCAGAGCGTCAGATGTGGCGGCCGCACGACAGAATGGAATGGGATGAATCGTGGCTGGGGAGCGCTCGGCTGTACCACCGACCGTCAGGAGAGCGTCAGATGCCACGGTCGCATAACAGAATCGACTGCCCCGACGCTGGCTGCCACTCGTCAGCCCGGGTTGCTGCCGGCTCGCACTGACCGCCGGCCGATCCAGGCTTGGGCCGGTTGGGAAGCCGCCGCCTCTTCTCCCCTATCTCACGCCAGCTCCGCGACGGCCGCCGCGAAGGCTGGTGGGCCGGAGTTCTGCTCCGGAGAATGTTCGGCTTTGCATTAGCAGTGAACTACGGGAGCCCCCCTGTCTCTTATCCCGTCAAGAAACGGGCAATCGGGCGGCGGGGAGGGGGAGGAGACTTGAGGTCACAGGGTGTGACCTCAACAATTCGTGACGGTTTCGCGAGACGTCCCAATGATCGATGCGCCCGCCCACCCGTGTAGTCCCCCGTCTGACAGCCCCCTTCCACAATCTCCCTCGCTCAGCCGCCGTCTGGGCTGATGCTCTCCTTCAGCACCAATCGCTACGATTGCCTGCGTCAGTGAGTGGTCCCGGACCCGGGACGGCCAGGCGGATGAATCGCCGGGTGCGGTGGTTCCCCCACAGGAGGCAGGTATGCGGAGATTCATGCAAGGGACGGGCGTGGCACTGGTGATCGCGGCGGTGAGCGCCGCTTGTGGCAGCGGCAGCGATAGCACCGGAAGCAATCCCAGCGAGACGATCGGCCGGGATCCGACCAAGAGCGGCGAGGCGCAGACGGCGGCCGTGGCGACGGCACCCACCGATTCGCTCCGGGTCATCGTGAAGCAGGACGGCGCCCCGCTCGCCGGTGCGACGGTCACCTGGGCCACGAACGCAACCGGTGCGGTATCGCCGACGACCAGCCAGACCGACGCCGCTGGGCTCGCGGCCACCAGTTGGACCCTGGGTCACACGGCGGGCGCCCAGACCGCAACGGCGACCCTGGCCAGCGCCTCCGGCTCTCCCGTCACCTTTCATGCGACCGCGACACCCGGTGCCGCGAGCAGCCTCGCCAAGCTCGCCGGCGACGGGCAGACCGGGATCATCGCCGGCGCCTTTGCAAGCCAGGTGCAGGTGGCGCTCACCGATCAGTTCGGCAACCCGATCGCCGGTACCCAGGTGCACTTCGCCGGCACCGGAGGCGTCACGCCGAGCGCTGCCGATGTCGCGACTGACCTGAACGGCAAGGCGGCGACCGCGGTGACCGGTGCCGCCACGCCGGGGGCCGGCAGCGTGATCGCCACCGTCGCCGGGGTCGGCACGCCCGCGACCTTCACCCTCACCACCGCCAACGCGGTGCGGGAGGTGTCCATCGGCTCGGGCGTGCTCTTCAAGAGCGCGCGCAACAACTCGACCAATCCGGCCGTGGACACGGTCGCCGTCGGGCAGGGAGTCCTCTGGCGCTGGAAGGGCGGCACCCACTCGGTGGAGTCCACGGGCGCACCCGCCTTCACCAGCAGCGCCATCTCCAGCGCCGTCGGGAACACCTACATCCTGAC
>JBDTTN010000038.1:0-11956 GCA_039930625.1 Gemmatimonadota bacterium
AGGCGGTGCTCAAGGCGCTCGCGGAGCAGACCCGGAGCGTGCGGATCCCGCTCAATCAGAACTCGGCCCTGATCAAGATGTCCCGCGCCGAGACCTTCCTCTCCCAGGAACTCGGCCGCGAACCGACCGATGAGGAGATCGCCACTGCGCTCAACGACTCCGTCGACAACATTCGCTCCGCGCGCCGCATGACATCGGCCGAGCTGTCGCTCGATGCCCCGGTGGAGCGGAGCGACAAGACCAGTGGCACGATGGGCGAGCGCTTCGCCGGCACCCAGAGCGGAGAGATCGAGGAGCGCACCGATGCGACGCTGATGCGTGAATTCATCGACCGCATCTTCGAACGCTACCTCACCCCGCGGGAACGGAAGATTCTCTACCTCTACTACGGCCTCGAGGAGGGCAGTGAGGCGCTGACGCTCGAAAAGATCGGTGAGCTGCTCGGCGTCACCCGCGAGCGCATCCGGCAGATCCGCGAGCGCGCCTTCGAGAAGCTGCGCGAATCCCCCGACGTGAAAGGGCTCAAGGGATTCTGGGTGGCGGCGTAGCGAAGAGTGGCTGTCAGCCGTGAGCCATCAGCCGTCAGCCGTCAGATCGTGAAGTGTTCTTCGACCCTCCTCGCCAATCGCGCGGAGGGTCGTTTTGCGAAATTCTGGCGAGTGGCTGATGGCGAATGGCCAATAACTTACGGCTCCTGACTCACCGCTATATTCTCTGCATGCCTGCCCGTCTGCCGCTCTTCCCGCTCAACCTGGTGCTCTTCCCCGGCGAACCGCTGCCGCTGCACATCTTCGAACCCCGTTACCGACAGATGCTCGCTGACTGCCTCGCCGGAGATCAGCGTTTCGGGATCACCGCCGAGCCGCAACCCAGGCCCGGTACGCTGGGCTGCGTGGCGCTCATCCGCGCGGCGCAGCAGTTGGAGGATGGCCGCTCCGCGATTGTGGTGGTCGGAGAGCGACGCTTCGGGGTGCGGAGCCTGCTTGATGCTGGGACGCCGTACCTGATGGCGGCGGTGGAACAGTTTGATGACGCGCCGGGCACCGCGCCGGTTCCGGGCGAACGGGAGGAGCTCCAGCGGCTTGCGGCGGAGCTTCGCGCTGCGGTGAGCGTGCTGGCCGACCGTCCCGGCGAGGCGCCGCGCTGGTCTGACGATGACGAGCAGTTCTCCTTCTAGGCGGCGGCTCTCATCGAGACGGACGTCGAGACCAGAGGCCGGATCCTCGCGCTCCGCTCGACCCGCGAACGGGCCGCGGCGCTGGTCGAGATGCTGCCTGCTGCGGTCCACTCCGCGAAGGCCAACGCCGAAGTGCACGTCCGGGCCCGTTCCAACGGGAAGGGCCACCATGGGCATGATATCGTCATCGGCCCATGACTCCTGATCTGGTCGACGCACTCGGCCGTATCGTCGGGCCGCGGTGGGTGCGCCACCGGCCTGCGGAACTCGCCACCTACGCCGCCGACGGGCTGCCGACTCACGAATCAACCCCGGGCGTTGTGGTGCTCCCGCAGGACACCGACGAGGTTGCCGGCGTCCTCCGGCTGCTCCACCTCCTCCAGGTCCCCTTCGTCGCCAGAGGCGCGGGCACCGGACTCTCCGGCGGGGCACTCGCGGAGCGGGCGGCGGTGCTGCTGACCCTCACGCGAATGAACCGCATCCTCACGATCGACGCAGCGGCCAGGCGCGCGGTGGTCCAGCCCGGTGTGATCAACGCGAAGCTCTCCGAGGCCGTCGCGCCGCTCGGGCTCCACTACGTGCCGGACCCCTCCAGTCAGAGCGCCTGCACTATCGGCGGCAACGTCGCGGAGAACGCCGGCGGGCCTCACTGCCTCAAGTACGGGGTCACCACCAATCATGTCACCGCCCTGCAGGTGGTACTCCCCGATGGCAGGCTGATGCGGCTGGGATCCCCGCAAGGAGAGTCCTGGGGCCCCGATCTGGTGGGGCTCTTCGTCGGCAGCGAGGGGATGTTCGGCATCGCGGTGGAGATCACGGTCCGGCTGGAGCCGATTCCGAGGATGATCCGCACAATCTTCGCCGATTTCATGGCGCTGCGGGCAGCGAGCGAGGCGGTGTCCGCGATCATCGCCTCCGGCGTGGTGCCGGCCGCGCTGGAGATGATGGACCAGTCCTGCGTGCGCGCGGTCGAGGCGTCGATCTATGCAACGGGTGCCCGCACCGACTCCGCGGCGGTACTGCTGGTGGAACTCGACGGCTCACCCGAGGCTGTCGCGGCCGACAGCGCAGTCGTGGAGCAGCTGTTGCGGACCCACTCGGCGCGCGAGGTGAAGAGCGCCACCACGGCCGCCGAGCGGGGCCGGCTGTGGCAGGGTCGCAAGAAGGCGTTCGGTGCACTGGGCAGAATCGCGCCCGACCTCGCGGTGCAGGATGCGGTCGTACCTCGGTCGGTGCTGCCGGCGATTCTCGACCGGATCGCGGAGATCCGCGACCGCCTGGGACTCCAGATCAGCAACGTCTTCCACGCCGGGGATGGGAACCTGCATCCCTGCATCAGCTTCGACCGCCGGGATCCGGGACAGTCGGAGCGGGTGCAGCAGGCGAGCCGCGAGATCATGGAGGCGTGCCTGGCTGCAGGTGGCAGCATCACCGGCGAGCATGGTGTCGGCAGCGACAAGATGGAATACATGCCGAAGGCATTTGACCCGCCCTCGCTCGACATGATGTGTGAGGTGCGACGCGTATTCGATCCGGATGCCCGAGCCAATCCGGGCAAGGTCTTTCCGCTGCACACCTGCCGCGAGTGGCGGCATGGAGGTGTCGCATGAGCGAGGCCGTCTTTGACCGGCTGCGCACGCTGCTGGGACCGGAGGGTGTCGAGCGCGGTCCGCACGGGTTGCCGCGCGCGGTCCCCGAAAGCGACGACGCGCTTGCCCTCGTCTGTCAGGCGGCGCAGCAGGAGGGCTGGCGTTTGCGGGTGGAGGGACGGGCAAGCTGGCTGGCGCCGGACGCGCCCGCCGACTTTGCGCTCAGCACCCGCGGAATCGACCGCATGGTGCGGGTGAGTCCCGACGATCTGATCGCCACCGTGCAGGCCGGGATGCAGCTCGACGTGCTCCGCGCCGCCTTGCAGACGCATCGGCTGTGGCTGGCGCTGGACCCGCCGGGGCGTCCCGATCGCACCATCGGGTCGGTGGTTGCCACCGGCACCGCCGGCCCGCTCAGGCAGGGCTACGGTCCGGTGCGCGACCATGTGCTCGGCTGTACGGTCGCGACCGCCGACGGGCGCCTGGTCGACGCCGGCGGCCGGGTGGTGAAGAACGTCGCCGGTTACGACCTTACCAAGCTGCATGTCGGCGGCTTCGGCGGATTCGGGGTGATCACCGAGCTGCACCTGCGCCTCCGGGCCCAGCCCGCGACGGATCTCACCCTGGTGGTCCGCGGCGGACGACACGCGCTGAGTGGCGCCGGCTATCGCGCCGTGCTCGCGCAGATCGGCTTCGCCAGCCTGGAGCTGCTATCCCCTGCACTCGCGGCGTTGCCGGAGTGGATCCTGGCGGCGCGTCTCGTCGGCACCGCCGACGGCGTCGAGACCGAAGCAACTCGGCTGCAGTCTGAATCCGGCGTGGGGTGGGAGCGACTCTCGCCGGAGCGCGCCCTCGCCTTCTGGAGCCTGGTGGCACGCGCACCGCTCGGAGGCGCCGTATCGATTCGACTGGGGGCATTACTCGATGGAATCGACGACGCCACCGATCTTGTCGCCGAGCTCCTCGATGATGGGCTGGTCTCGGCCGGCCTCGGCTCGGGTATGATCCGCTGGGCCGGCGACGCTTCAACCGACGCCCTGCGCGCCCTTCGGCGCCGGGCCGCGGAGCGAGAGGTCCCGGTCACGCTGGAACGGGCGCCGTGGGCGACGCGTCGCGCGGTGGGACACTTCGGAGCCTACCGTGAAGGCGTCGGACAGCTGGTGGGGCGCCTGCGCGAGACATTCGATCCGAAGGGGCTGATCGCAGTGGCGTTGGAGGGCAGCGCGTGACGGCGATGCCCTCGCCCTTCGCCTCGCTCGACCCCTGCGTCCACTGCGGCTTCTGCCTGCCGGCCTGCCCCACCTATCTCGCGACCGGCGATGAGGCGGACAGCCCGCGCGGCCGTATCGTCCTCATGCGCGCGCTGGAGCGGGGAGAGGTGGGACCCTCGGATGCCGCACTGCTGGAACACCTCGACGCCTGTCTGGGCTGTCGCGGCTGTGAGCCGGTCTGTCCCTCAGGAGTTGGTTACGGCAGAGGGCTCGAAGCTGCGCGGGAGTTTCTGGTGCGCGCACGCGGCCTCTCGACTTCCGCCCGGGCGGTGCTCGGCGTGTTCGAGCGAAGCTGGCTCTGGCGGACGCTGTTCGGGGCTGCCCGGGTGCTGCGCAATCTCGGCATCGCCGATCGGCTGGCGGGTGGATCCCGCGCCGGCTTTGGTATGGCGATGGTGGCGGCGACGCGACCGAGGGAGGTCGCTGGGCCAAGGCATGGTGGGCCAAGGCACGCCTTGGCCCACCATGCAGCCGGCCCCACCGTAGCACTGTTCAGGGGCTGCGTGATGGACGCGCTGTTCTCTCACGTGCATGAGGCGACTCGACGGACTCTGGAGGCCAACGGCTACCGGGTGGTGGAGGTCGCCGGGCAAGGCTGTTGTGGCGCGCTGCACGAGCATGCCGGTGACCGCGCAGGTGCGCAGGAGCTCGCGGGCCGGAATCTCGCGGCCTTCGCCGAACCGGCGGACTTCATCGTGATCAACAGCGCGGGCTGCGGGGCGCTGCTCAAGGACTACGGCCACCTCGTCGGCGGCGAGGCTGCCCAGCAGTTCAGCGCGCGAGTCCGCGACGTGACAGAGTTGCTGGCCGAGCGCGGACCCAGGCCGGGTGGCGCGCTCGACCTCGAGGTGGCCTACGACGCGCCCTGCCACCTGCAGCATGCTCAGCGGGTCCACGAGGCGCCGCTCGCCGTGCTCCGGGCTATCCCCGGGCTCCGCCTCCAGCTGCTGCCCGGCTCGGAGCGCTGCTGCGGCAGCGCCGGGATCTACTCCATGCTTCAGCCCGCGATGTCCCGCGCGGTGCTGGACGCCAAGATCGGCTCGTTCGCCGAGGCGGTTCCCCGGCCGGTGGTTGTCGCGACTGGAAACCCAGGCTGTCTGATGCAGATAGGTGGCGGGCTGCGGGCGGCGGGGCTGCCGATAGCGGTGGCACATCCGGTCGAGCTGCTCGACTGGTCGTATGCTGCGGGGGGGATCTACCACCAGTAACCCTGCTCCCTCCTGACTACCGGTCCTCGCTATCTTACCAGCACATGCCCCGCGCGATCCTCTTCGATTTCAACGGCGTCATCGTCGATGACGAAGCCCAGCACTGCGAAGCGCTCATCGCCACCCTCGCCACTTACGGCTACACTCTGGACCGTGAGGGCTACTACCGCGACTATCTTGGCTTCGATGACCGCGAATGTTTCCGCTTCACCTTTCGGCGCATGGGCCGGGAGACGGGGTTGGAGTTGATTCACGAGGCCATCGAGCGCAAGGCGGTGCTCTACGAGCAGGCTATTCGCGCGTCGCTCCAGCTGGTGCCCGGCTCGGCGGAGTTCATCGCCGCCGCCGCTGATGAGGGGTACCGCCTCGCAGTGGTATCGGGGGCGCTTCGGCGGGAGATCGAGTTCGTGCTGGCTGAGGCCGGGCTCCACCGGCATTTCGAATTCCTGGTGGCTGCGGAAGATGTCGGCGCCTGCAAGCCGGATCCCCAGGGATACCGGAGCGCCCGGGAGCGGTTGGGGCTGCCGGCCGCCGAGTGCATGGTCATCGAGGATTCCCTGCCCGGCATGAAGGCGGCGCACGCCGCCGGGATGCGCTGCGCAATGATCGCGACCTCTCACCGGCCGGAGGAGCTGGCCGGCGCCGATCTCGTCTGGACCAACCTGAGCGGGTATCACCCGCGCGACTTGCCATGGATGTCATGATGCTTTCCCCGATCGCAATCGACAGTGGCCGCCTCAGCCGGCTGCGGCACGGCGCCGTGATGATCCGGGCGCCGGTCTCGGTCATTGAGGTGCAGGGCCCCGGCGCCCTCGCCTGCCTGCAGGGGGTGCTGACCAACGACCTGGTCAAGCCGGGCGACGGCTCCTTCGTCTATAGCGCGACGCTGACGCCCAAGGGGATGATCATCGCCGACATGTGGGTGCTCAGGGTGAGTACGCAGCGGCTGCTCCTGATCGGCGACCCCGCAGCGCATCAATCCACGCTCGGTGTGCTGCGTCGCTCCATGCCGGCGAGGATGGCACTCGTCAACGATCTGTCCGAAGGCCGGGAGGCGCTGTGGCTTTGCGGCGATCTGGCCATCGTCTCGCTCGCGGCGGCGGGCCTCGCGGTGCCTGACGGGGACAGTCGCGCCGTGCTGCAGGGAGCCGGGGCGGAGGCATCGGTGCTCGCGCGTCCGCATGCCGCCGCGCCGTTCCGCGCCGTACTGGTGGGCAACTCCGCCCTGATCGATCAGGCC
The DNA here is from genome assembly GCA_039930625.1 of Gemmatimonadota bacterium. Taxonomy (GTDB): domain Bacteria; phylum Gemmatimonadota; class Gemmatimonadetes; order Gemmatimonadales; family GWC2-71-9; genus JADJOM01. The sequence continues at coordinate 6,486 of JBDTTN010000038.1, forward strand.
GAGCGGGCGCTCGGCAATGCCGGGGCCCTTCCGGGCGACCTCGACGACCTCGAGGCGTCGCGCATCCTCTCCGGGTGGCCCCGCCTGGGAGCCGAGATCCAGGAGAAGACGCTGCCGCAGGAGGTGCGCTACGACGATATCCAGGGGCTCTCGTACACCAAGGGCTGTTATACCGGGCAGGAGACGGTGGCGCGGCTGCACTTCCGAGGGCACACCAACCGCGAACTGCGCGGGCTGATCTGGTCGGGGGTGCCGGCGCTCAGTGGAGACGAGGTCGTCGGCGCGGAGGGAGAGGCCGTAGGCACGATCGGTTCGCTGCTGGTCCTGCCCCAGGTGACCGCGGGGCTGGCGGTGCTGCGGCGACAGATCGAAGTCGGAAATCTGGTGACCGCCGCGGGCCATGAGGCGTCGGTCGTAGCGCTGCCCTTCGACGCCGCAAGCCTGCACGACTGAGCTCTTCCGAGGGCGCCACGACCCGCAGCTCCAAAGAAAAAGGGCCGCCCGCGGGTGGCCCTTTCTGCCCCTGCCCGGGGACCGCCGATCTACATCTTGTGAGCAGTGTCCCGTGCCATCATCGAATCGGCCTTCATGGAATCGGCCCTGGCAATCGAATCGTTGACGGCCGGCGACTCCGGCATCACCGCGGTGGAGTCGGCCGCCGGCGTGGCTTCGTCCTTCTTGCCACAAGCGGCGACCATCAGCACTGCAGCAAGAACCAGGTACGTCTTCATGGGGAGTCCTCGGGGCGGGAAGGAGTGAAGCTTCAGCATCGGTGACCCGGGCCTTCGGCGAGACCCGGGAAAAACCGCGGTCAAGTTACCCGACGCGGACTGATTGTCAAGCAACCGCGCCGACTGCATTTGTTTTCAGCCTGGGCCTCTGTCAGGCGCCGCTTTTCGCTGCTGGCGCCGTGGCTTGCCTGACCTTTCTGGGAATCCCGGCGCGGAGGGAACGACCTGCTCACTGCCGGGTACGATCTTCTCTGCGCCGGCATGGTGCCATGCCCAAGTTCCCTGTTCCCTTCCCCGCACTGGTTCTATCATCCAGCATGACCAGCCTTCCCCAGACATTCGGTGATCTCAAGCGTTCCCCCTGGGCCGACCCGCCGCTGCGGGGGCGCAGGGTGCGGGACGAACTTCGCGGCAACCTCCTCCGCGCACTCGAATCCGGCGTGCCGCTCTTTCCCGGCATCGTGGGATACGAGGACACGATCCTCCCTCAGCTCACCAATGCGATTCTCGCGCGGCATCACTTCATCCTGCTGGGGCTGCGGGGCCAGGCGAAGAGCCGGATCCTGCGCCAGCTCACCCGCTTTCTCGACGACCGGATCCCGATCATCGCGGGAAGCGAGGTCAACGACGACCCCTTCGCGCCAGTGTCGAAGTACGCCCGCGAGCAGCTGCTCGAGCAGGGTGACGCGACCCCCATCGCATGGCTGCCGCGGGACCAGCGCTACGTCGAGAAGCTGGCGACCCCGGACGTGACGGTGGCGGACCTGATCGGCGACGTCGACCCGATCCGCGCGGCACGGGGCGGGCACCTGCTCTCCGACGAACTCACCATTCACTTCGGGCTGCTGCCCCGGGCCAACCGCGGCATCTTCGCGATCAACGAGTTGCCGGACCTCTCGGGAAAGGTTCAGGTCGGCCTCTTCAACATTATGCAGGAGGGCGACGTCCAGATCAAAGGCTATCCGGTGCGGCTGCCGCTCGATGTCCTGCTCGCCTTTACGGCGAACCCGGAGGACTACACCGCCCGCGGCAAGATCATCACGCCGCTGAAGGACCGGATCGGGTCAGAGATTCTGACCCACTACCCCCGCACCGTCGAAATCGGCATCGCGATTACCGTGCAGGAAGCCTGGACGGCCCGCGGGGCGCGGCCCACCGAGCTGCCCGACTTCATGCTGGAACTGGTGGAACGCGTTGCATTCGAGGCACGGGAGGACAAGCGCATCGACAAGCGCTCCGGTGTGAGCCAGCGGCTGCCGATCAGCCTTCTCGAACATGCGGTCTCGAACGCCGAGCGGCGTGCGCTGTACAATCGTGAGGCGGTGGTGGTGCCGCGGGTGAGCGACATCTACGCGTCGCTGCCATCCATCACCGGCAAATTGGAGCTGGAGTACGAGGGAGAGCTGCAGGGGGGCGAGGTGATTGCCAAGGAACTGATTCGCCGGGCCGCGGGGAGCACGGTCGAGGAGCGGATGGGCGATGTGGGCCTCGACAGTGTGGTGCGCTGGTTCGACGGCGGCGGCGCACTCAAGGTGCAGGGCGACGAGCGCAGCGAGCTCTGCCTCAAGGGATTCCGCGTGGTGCCGGGACTGGTGGAGGCCGCCGTGGCCGGCGGGCTGGCCGCGCGCGACAACGTTCCGGTGCTCGTAGCGGCCTGCGAACTGATTCTGGAATCACTCGCGGCGGAGAAGCGGATCAGCCGCACGGAAGAGCTGGGTTATGTCCGCGCCAAGCCGGAGCGGAAGGATCCGATGGGAGGATACGGCAAGGGATTGAATCTGGGGTAGGGAAGTTCCGGGTTCCGGGTTCCGAGTGCTGAACGCTGAATGCTGAATGCTGAATGCTGAACGCTGAACGCTGAATGCTGAGTTCCTAGTGCCTCCTGCCTGGGCTCACCAACCCAAGGCATGGGCCCGGGCGACGATCACCTCGGCTGCACCGTCCAAGCCGAGCAGCCCGGTGTTGAGCAGCAGGTGGAAGTGGCTTGGATCGTCCCAGTCGCGGCCGTAGTGCTCGCGATGATACCGCGCCCGCTCGGCGTCGGTCTGATCCATCAGCTTTTCGGCGGTCCGCGCGTCGACATGCTCGGCCTGCTGCGCGAACCGAATCCGGAAATCTCGGGACGCAATCAGCTTCACATGCAACGCGTCGATCGCGGTCCCGAGCACTGCCGGCGCCGCCCGCCCCACCAACACCACCTTCCCCTCCGCCGCCACCTCCTGCACCACCAGCTCCGTCAGCCGGACCAGACTCGGCTCCTCGGCACGGACCGCGACGCCGAGTTCCGGCACTGCGTACTCCTGCGAGGAGGCAGCGAGGGCACGACCCAGTCGCTCCACGAAGCCGGGCACCCGCTCATCCTGTTCCGCGACGGCTTCGGGGGTTAGCCCCGCGCGCCGCGCCACCCGATCGATGATCTCGTTGTCAATCACACGCCAGCCCAGCCGGTCGGCCACCAGCCGTGCGACCTCGGAACCGCCGGCACCGTATTGTCGTGAGATGGTGATGAGCATGGGTCGCTGGGTAAGGGTGGTTGCCGTCCGCGGGGACGTTACGGCGCAATGCCGGCTTTGGGCAAGGCGGCTCGCCGGTGCGGACCGATGAGCACCACGGCCATGGCACAGATGACGGCGCCGGCCACGAAGCTGGTCCGCACGCCGAAGTGTTCCGATACCCATCCCGCCTGGAGCGATCCCAGCGGGGCGAGTCCCAGCACCACGAACGAATAGAATCCCATGACCCGTCCGCGCAGGTGATCTGGCGCCTCGGTCTGCAGCAGGGTGTTGGTGCTGATCGCCGCGAGCACGCTGCCGAATCCGGCGAAGGCGAGCCCGAACAGCGCCAGGAGGTAGGAGCCATGCGCAACCGAGGCGCCGATACTTACCGCGAAGAGCAGCGCGGCGCCGCTGATGAGTTTGCGGCGATCCACCCGGTGGCCGAACGCCGCCATCGCAATGGCGCCGGAGGCGGCTCCAACGCCGACTGCCGCCATCATCCCGCCGTAGCCGCCGGCTCCGCGCTGCAACACTTGCCTGGCATAGACCGGAAGCATGGCGAGGCTCGAGCCGAGGCCGAAGACGCTCAGGGTCGCGGCGAGCAGCAGCAGCGCGCGCGGCTCACCGTCACCCATGGCGTAACGCATGCCGTCCTGGAAGGTCGGCTGCTCGGTCCGGACGGCGGTGAGCGCCCCGGGGAATGGCGGCCGCATGCAGAGAAAGGCGACGATGACCCCGAGAAAGCTTACCGTGTTGACCGCGAAACAGGCGGTAGTGCCGAGTCCGGCGATCAGGCCGCCGGCGACCACCGGCCCGACGATCCGGGTGAGGTTGAAGATCGAGGAGTTGAGCGCGATCGCATTGACCAGGTCCTCGCGCCCCACCATCTCCATCATGAATGCCTGCCGGATCGGGACTTCGAATGCGGTGCAGATTCCGAGGATCGGCGCGAGGACCATGACCCAGCCGACCGTGATCTGGTGAGTGGCCGTCAGCACGGTGAGCGCGAGCGATTCGAGCAGCATCCCCACCTGCAGGATGAGGATGGCTTTGCGCTTATCCACCCGGTCGGCGAGGACACCGCCATAGAGCGTGAGCAGGAGAATCGGCAGCGACTCGAGCGTGGTGACCAGCCCCACAAGAAACGCCGAGTTGCTGAGTTCCAGCACCATCCAGCCCTGCGCCACCACCTGCATCCAGGTACCAACCAGCGAGACGAACTGGCCGGCGAAGAAGAGCCGGAAGTTCCGGTGCCGGAGCGCGTGGAAGGGGTTGCGGGCAGGTAGCTGCACGCGGGAAGGGTAAGAAGTCAGGGGCCAAGAGAAAAGCGGGGAAAGGGAAATGGGGAAAGGGAAAAGTGGATACGGGAACCGGTCTGCGGGATCGGGGTCTGAGTGAGCAAAGGTGTAGATTGCTTGGCGCGGTGTGAACTGCAGTCTAATTCCCATTTCCCTTTCCCCTCTATCCCGTGCGCTCCACCACCTACTCCAAATACGTCCCCGGTCTCGCCGAGTCGGTGAACCTCCAGGCGCTGCTGGACCAGCTTGGGGACTTCCTGCTGCAGTCCGGCTTCGCGGGGGAGAACTGGTGGGGCGAGGATCAGGGGGAGCGGTCGCTGGAGTCGCTGCGTGAAGCGATTCTCAAAGCGCTGATGCAGTCGGGGCAGCTCACTCCGGAGATGATGAAGCTGCTCCGGGGCGAGTCCACCGGCGACGCAGCGAAGGACGCCGAAGTCGAGCAGCAACTCGCCCAGCTGCTGGACCAGATCGTGGAGCGGCTGCGCGAGTCGGGGTTCCTGAATGTTGCCGAGACGCCGCAGATGCCGGCGGGGTACACCTCCGTCTTTGGGCCCAACGGCCAGGCGCGCTCGGCGGCGCAACAGGTCCAGTTCTCGCTCACCGAAAAGGGCGCTGACTTCCTCGGCTTCAAGCTGCTGAAGCAGCTGCTCGGCAGCGTGGGAAAGGCGAGCGCCGGCGCGCACGATACGCCACACCTTGCGACCGGGGTGGAAGCGGAGGGTCGTGAGGTTCTTTATCTCCTTGTTTTCTTCTGATTTAGAACAGTGATCTTGTCTGTCCTAACTTAATTTAAAATATACATTTCCCTCAAAATCTTTTGTGTCACATTTAAACTCCATATTCCGTAGAACAAAACCGCACCAAATAAATTCAAGATAACATCATCAATGTCACCCCGCCCTGTATGTGTGACTAACTGCAATATTTCGACACTAATCAATATTACC
>JBDTTN010000039.1:0-11804 GCA_039930625.1 Gemmatimonadota bacterium
CTGTCAGGCGAATACAGCAACGACCGCGGCATGATCGTCGGCCCCAACAACTCCTACCGACGGATCTCGGTGCGCTTCAACGGGTCGCACCGCGTGGTCGACAATCTGAAGCTCAGCGCCAATGTGGCGTACATCGATGGCTCGGGTGGCGCCGTGGTGAGCCGCAACAGCACTGACGGGCTCCTGCTCGGCGCGTGGCGCACACCTCCGGAGTTCAACAACCGGCCCTACCTCGATCCGGTCACCGGGCTGCAGCGCACCTATCGCTTTCCCAACCCCGGCGTCGGCTCGGAGGTGACCGGTCGGCGCTACGACAATCCCTTCTTCGTCGCCAATGAGGCGCCTTCCACCACGAAAGTGGGCCGGGTCTTCGGCGGCATCACGACGGATTACACCGCGAACTCGTGGCTCAGCTTCAGCCATACGCTGGGCTACGACTACTCCAACGACGAGCGGATGCAGGGATATCCCTGGAGCAACTCCAACACGACCGTCGCGGGGGTGAACGGTATCGGGGGTGTCAACGCCGGATACATCCGCAGCTCGCAGCTCGATCACAATCTGCTCGCCACCGCGAGGTACCGGCTCACGCCGAAGCTGGCGGGATCGGTGACGCTGGGGCAGAACCTCAACGTGCAGAGCTACCAGAGCCGGCAGGTGGTGGGGGTCGGACTGATCGCTCCCAAGCCGTTCAACCTCGCGAACACCGCCGCTCGTCAGGCGCCGTACGACTTCCGATCCACTGTCCGGCTCGAATCGTACTTTGCGCAGGTGACCGCCGATGTCGGTGAGCAGCTCTTCTTCAAGGCGGGCATCCGCAATGACGGCGGCTCCACCTTCGGCGCGGCCAAGCGCCGGGCATGGTATCCCAATGCGACCGCGGCGTGGACGTTTTATCGCGGCGCGGTGGGCGAGGATCGGCTGCTCACCTACGGCAAGCTGCGCGCGGCCTATGGCCAGAGCGGCACCCAGCCGGCGCCGTACCTGCTGCCGAGTGTGTTCGTCTCGGTGAATGGCGCTGACGGCGGCTGGGGCCCGGTGATCGGAAGCGGGCAGGCGGGTGCGGGCGGGCTGGTGACCAGCTACAACCTGCCGACGTCGGACCTCGGACCCGAGCGGGTCAAGGAATTCGAGACCGGATTCGACGTGGGACTCTGGCGCGACAAGGCCGACCTCAGCGTCACTCATTACCGCGCCTTCTCGAGCGACGTCATTCTCAACCTGCCTGTCGCCGGGAGCACCGGGTACACCGAGAAGCCCACCAATGCGGCCAGCCTGCAGAACCTCGGCTGGGAAGTGGCGTTCAATCTCCGGCCGATCAGCAGTCGCGACTTCGGGGTGGATCTCGGGCTGCAGTGGGCCCGGAACCGGAGCCGGGTGAATGATCTGGCCGGCGTCACCTTCGCGCCGCTGCCGTTCTCGGGCGGCACCAACGGGCTCACCGGCATCCAGGCGGTCGCCATCAAGGGCCAGCCGCTGGGCGTGTTCTACATGACAGACTTCGTGCGTTGCGGCCGCGGCGTGCAACTGAATTACGTCGACCTCGACAACGCCGCCGGGGAATGCCAGGGAGCCCCCAAGGGGGCGCTGTACATCGGCAGCGACGGCTATCCGGTGCTGGATCCCGTGGGCAACTACGTCATGGGCGATCCGAATCCCAAGTGGACCGGGTCGGTGCGACCCAGCATCCGGTACAAGAAACTGACCGTCGGCGGGCTCCTCGACATCCGTCACGGCGGGGTGGCCTACAACGGCACTCGCGGAGCGCTGAATCACTTCGGCACCTCGGCGGAGTCCCAGCGGTACCGCGACGGCGGCAACTTCGTCTTCGGCACCGGCTACTTCAAAGGCCAGCAGGTGGCGGGGCCGGGGGCGGGGATGGCGGTGCCGATCGGTGAGGCGTGGTTCACCGGGGCCGGCGGTGTCTTCAACGGCCCGCAGGCGCAGTTCCTCGAGGATGCGAGCTTCGTGAAGCTGCGGGAGATCTCGATCGCGTACACCCTCGATCAGCCGTGGGTGAGTCAGGCGATCGGCTTCAGCAGCATCGAAGTGCGGGTGGCGGGGCGGAACCTTCACACCTGGACCAAGTACAGCGGCATCGACCCGGAGACCTCGCTGCTGGGCGCAGCTTCCCCGGTCCGTGGCATCGACTACTTCAACAATCCGCAGTCGAAGTCGTTCACCTTCTCTCTCACTCTGAATCGGTGAGGTCACCATGTCGCGCGCATCTTCTCTCCGGCTCGCGCTTGCGGTGGTCCTCGCCGCGAGTGGCTGCAGCGGTTTCCTCGAAGGCGATGGCATCGGGACCGACCCGAACAATCCCGGGGGGCTCAAGCGCCCGGGGCCGCTGCTCACCGGCATCGAGGCGCTGCAATCGGTCCAGTTCGAAGGCCAGCTGGCCCGCAATGCGCTCATGTACGCGCAGCAGGTGGCAGGCGTGTCCCGGCAGCAGATCGGCTATGACCGGGGCAACAGTTCGCCGGCCGACATCGACACCTACTTCAACGCCGTGTACGGGTCTTCGCGGATCCTGACCGGCGGCGGCGGGCTGCTCGACATCCGCAAGACCCAGCAGCTGGCCCGACGGCTCAACGACTCCCTGTATATCGGAATCGCCAAGGTGTACGAGGCGCTCGTGATGGGCACCGCCGCCGATATCTGGGGTGATGTGCCCTATCGGGAGGCGGCGGACTCGACGATCGCCACTCCGGCCTTCGATCCGCAGCTGCAGGTCTATCAGGACGTCCTGGCCCAACTCGATTCGGCGATCACCGTCTTTCTGGCGGCACAGCCCGGCGGTACCAACACCGGACCCCCGCAGGACGGCGCCGAGATCATTTACGGCGGCAGGGATGCGGCGGGTCTCGCGCAGGTCTACACCGAAGTGGCGCATTCGCTGAAGGCGCGATTCTACCTGCATCTCGCCGAGGTGGATCCGACCAACTACGCCCGGGCGCTGGCGGAGGTGCCGCTGGGAATCAGCAGTCCCGCGAACGACATGCTCTGGTTTCACGATCAATCGCCCACCGGCCAGAGTGTGTGGTGGCAGTTCCAGTCCGCCCGCGGCGACATCGCGCCGGGTGCCGCGCTCATCGAGGTTCTCAAGCGCCGGATCGCCGGAGGCCTCGAGGACGACGCCCGGCTCAACTACTACTTCGCCTCCGGCAACGGCGGGACCACGCCCGCCGACTTCTTCGGCTTCCGCCCTGGCGGCGCCACCGGGCTCGTGGCCGCACCCGGTGTGTACGACGGCACCGCGCCCGGAGGCAACTACGCCAACTTCACCTTCATCGACGGGAATGCGTCACCGGGGGACTTCCGGCATCCCATCATCACCTGGGCGGAGACCCAGTTGATCGGTGCGGAGGCTGCATTCCAGGCCGGCGGTCAGGCGGCGGCACAGCCGTACCTCGATGCCGTCCGCGGCAACCGGGTCTACGGCTCCTCGGGCGGACAGGCAGTCATCTTCCCGCCGCTCGCCCCGGTACCCGCGACCCTGCAGAACATCGTGGAGGAAAAGTACGTCGCGCTCTTCCTGAATATCGAGGTGTGGAACGACTACAAGCGCACCTGTCTTCCGGCCCTCGCACCTGCGGCGCTGGCCGGCAGCACCCAGCCGGGGAGCACGCCGGTTCCGGGACGGATGCCGTACGGACTGACGGAGACCAACGCCAATCCGAACATGCCGGTGGTCTCGCCGAACGGTCGGAACCCGAACGACCCCAATGCCTGTGCGGTGCTCGACTACGCGACCAGTACGCCGTTGGGGAACTGACCAACAGAGTGCTTAGTGCCCAGTGCCTGAGGCTTGAGGCTTGGGGCCGGTACCAGGAACTGGGCACCAAGCACTGAGCGCGAAGCAGTAGCACTAAGCATTAGCACTATCACCTGGGACCGACCGAGGAGATCCCTGTCATGCGCCACAGCGTTCCGGTGCTGCTGCTCTGTTCGGCCTGCTACACCTACGCTCCCGTTGTGGCTCCGGGCCCGGCGCCCGGCGCCCGTGTCAGCGCGGGCCTGACACAGGATGGCACCGGTGCGATGCTGCCGCTGCTCGGGCCCGACGTGGCCGAGGTGTCGGGCCAGGTGATCGCCGTGACGGCGGACACCCTGCGACTGTCGCTCGCATCGGTGAACAGTCAGCGGGGGATTCCCACCAGCTGGCGGGGAGAGGAAGTCCCGCTGCCACGGGCACGATTGAGCTTCATGACCCAGCGACGGCTCTCGCCGGGAGGGACGGTGCTGCTGGGTGCCGGGATAACCGGGGGATTGTACCTGCTCTACCGTCTGTTAGGCGGTCCCGGAGTCTTCGGGGCGAGCGGGGGTGGTGCGGGAAGGGGCGGGGGCTGAAGCGCCCGGAGGCGGACTACTTCGCGAAGATGCGGCTCATGTCGCGGAAGCTCTTGAACTCGAGTGCGTTCCCGGAGGGGTCGAGGAAGAACATCGTCGCCTGTTCCCCGACCTGGCCGGCGAACCGGATGCCCGGCTGGATGATGAACCGGACGCCCGCCTGACGGAGGCGCTCCGCCAGCGCATGCCAGTCGTCCCACCCCAGGATCACGCCGAAGTGGCGCACCGGCACGTCCTTGCCATCCACCAGGTTGGCCTGCGCGGCACGGACCTCGGCCGGGGCCAGATGCGCCACCACCTGATGGCCGTAGAAGTCGAAGTCCACCCACTGCTCCGAACTCCGCCCCTCGGCGCATCCGAGCAGGCCGCCGTAGAAGTTGCGGGCAAGCGCGAGATCATGTACCGGGAAGGCGAGATGAAACGGGGCGATCATTTCTTCACCTTTTCGGAGCGGATCTGACGCCACCCCTGCGGCCCGAGGGTCAGCCTGGTCCAGAGGTAGTTGTCCCGCTTCTTGCTCACCTTGCCCTTGCGATCGACCACCGTCATTTCCTCGTGCACCTTGGCATACACCACTTCCTCGCGACGGGTGACCGACTCCACCGTATAGACCGGCTGGATGGTGGCAATGTCGTCATCCTCGAACAGGGCGGTGAGCTCGCGCTCGTCGGGATCGGTCAGGTTCTGTACCAGCCGGCGGACCTCGCCCAGCTGCCGGGCCGAGAATGCGCGCTGGAGCTCGACGTAGAACCGAAGCACCGCGATGGAATCCGAGACCGGCTGGCCGCCCGCATCCGTGCCTGATGCCGAGGTCGGGCCGCCTGACGATGGGGCGCCGGTCGGCGGGTTCACCTGCTGTGGCGCCGGGCGCTGTGGATTGCCCGGGGTCGTCGGAGTTGCGCGCGGCTGAGCGGGCCGCTCCGCGTTGCCGTAGATGCCGGTGGCGCGGGTCAGCAACAGCGCGGCATCGGCCTTTTGTCCAAGTACTGCCACCGACTCGGCCGCAGCCCGCAGCGAGTCCCCCTGCGCCAGAGCGGTCGGGGTCGCGCCGGAAGTGACCGCGCGTTCCCGCGCGTACTCCGCCGCACCCCGTGCCACCAGCAAGGTGCTGTCCGCCCGGGTATCGACGGGCGCGACGGGAGTCGGCGCGCTGTCCGGCGGAGCGACCGAGTCCTGGCGCGCGTGAATTGTCAGGTAGGTGGCACCGGCGCCGAGCGCGGCGAGCAGCAGGCCGACCAGCACCCGACCCAGTTGTACCCGTCGCTGCCGCGCGACGGTGCGGGTGCTCGGAGCCACTCGCGAGAAAGGCGCCGGGCTGTTCGGCGTCCGCATCTCTCCCACCGGCCGGCCCGGACGGGGCACGGCAAGCAGTCCGATATGGGTACGGACACCGCTGTCGTCACCTTCTTTCCCATCGCTGGTCCGGTTGCCGACGCGGGCGCCGCTCAACAGCTGCACCGCCTCCTTCAGGCTTCCGAAACGATCCTCAGGCGCCTTTTCCAGCATGCGCATGATGGCGTCCCGCAGATCCGCGGGGCAGTCGGGGCGCAGCTGATCGCTGGGGCGGGGCGGCGAGTGGACCTGGGCATACATCATCCCAAGACTGGAGTCGGCGCTGAAGGGGAGCGCGCCGGTGATCATCTCGTAGCCGACGATGCCGAGGGAGTACTGGTCCGCCGGCGGACCGACCACCTCCCCCGAGCACGCCTCCGGCGAGAGATAGCTCGGCGTGCCGACGGTGGTGCCGCTCCTGGTCAGGGAGTCGCTCTGCGCCGCCCGTGCGATGCCGAAGTCGGTGATGACCGCGAACCCTTCTTCGTCGATCATGATGTTGCCCGGCTTCACATCGCGGTGCACCACGCCCTGGCGGTGGGCGTAGTCGAGCGCGGAGCCGATGTCCGAGAGGATGGAGCGGACCATCGGGAAGGGCAGCGGGCCGACATCGCGCAGGATCGCGTCAAGGGAGCGGCCCCCGATGTACTTCATCACGAAGAACAACAGCTGCTGCGACTCGCGGACCGCGTAGATCGGGATGATGTGCGGGTGGTTGAGTCCCGCGGCGGTCCGGGCCTCGCGCTTGAAGCGCTCGATCATGTCCGCCCCATGGACGAACTGGGGCGACATCACCTTGATGGCGACCTTCCGGTCCAGCGCGATCTCGTGCGCCAGGAAGACCGTCGCCATGCCGCCCTGCCCGATCTCCCGCATGATCTCGTATTCGCCCAGCGTCCCCTGCCGCAGGACCTGCATGAGGGTGGGGAGCGGGGCCGTCTGCTCGCCGGACACGCTCAGCCCGCACACCTGGCAAAACCGGGCGCCGGATTCGAGCGGGGTCTGGCAGCGGTTGCAGGCGGTAGTCACGGTCATCAGGAGACTGGGCAACAGGCGACGGTCGACAAACAGGGTTACGGAGCGGCATTCTAGCACCCTCCGGCCCCTCGTGCTATCGCCCCGGGGATGGTGCGGTGCTTAGAGTTACTGAACAATCGGGGGACGCGGAAGGGCTCCGTCCCCGCACCACCAGCAAAAATCCAGCCCGGACCACCGATGGCAGCCGAATCCCCCCGCCAAGACCGCCTCCGAGGCTGTGCCTGGAGCCGGCCGAGCGCCACTCTGTCCCCCGACCTGGCCGGCAGGACAGGCCGGCAATCGCCGCACGATCCCAACCGGGGCGTGTCGATCCGCACTCGACCCCCGGCACCGGTCAGGCGTCGGTCATGAGCCCGGAACTGGCACTTCTCGGGTCGATTTTCGCAGTCTATCTGACTGCGGTCGTAAGTCCCGGCCCCAACACCTTTATCGTGACCCGGCTCGCCCTCGCCGAGGGCCGGCGCTCGGCGCTGCTCGCCGTCCTCGGGGTGACACTCGGGAATCTCTGCTGGCTGACCCTGACTCTCGCTGGGGCCCACCTCCTCTTCGAGCGCGCCCCGTTTCTGGCCAGCGCACTACGGATTGCGGCGGCGCTCTATTTCGCCTGGCTGGGAATTCGGACGCTCCGCGCCGCGATCAAGGGCGGGGATCTGCTCACCAGGATCGAGGGCGCCCCGGCGCCCGTCGGATCGGCGTTCCGCGCGGGGATCTTCGCCAGCCTCACCAACCCCAACACCCTCCCCTTCTACCTCAGTCTTCTCGGGGTGACGGTCGCGCCGCAGGTGCCGCTCTGGGTGCGTTTCGCTGCCGGGGGCGGGGTGCTGGTGCTTTGCATGTTGTGGTATGGCGGGCTGGCGGTCGGCTTCTCATCCGAGGCGGTGCAACTCGGGTACCGGAGATGGGCCCGGGCGATCAACGTCGTGCTCGCGGGAATGCTGATCGCCTTTGCGCTGCGATTATTGCTCGTCGGGTGAGTCGGTTCGGCGTGCCCGGGAGCCGAGTCAGGCGATCGATCAGTTCACCCCCTCCACCAGCCGCCGCACCGCCTCCACGCCGGCCAGTCGCAGCATCCCCTTGGGCCTGGCGAGGTCCTCCAGCGATGCTTTCGCCGCCGTCTTCCAGCCGGGTGGTGCGTGGCCGGTGCCGAGGTAGTCGAGCGCCTGGAGGCCGAGATCGGCCAGTGGGGTGAGGGCATTGGCGGCGGCCTCGCCATCGCGCGCGAGGGGGAGGCTGTCGCCGAGGGCAGCGACGCTCGCACTAAGCGGCTTCCAGTCGCTGAAGAGCTTGAGGAGCTGCGCGCGGGCCGCCGCCGCGCCTGACGAATCACCCAGCACCTCGGTCGCCAGCCGCATCAGCTGGGATCGCATCCATGGATCGGGACGCGCCGCGTCAACGAGGCGCGTGAGGGGTGTGAGCTGCGTCGTGTGCTGCACCTCGTATCGCTGCCCGAAGGTTACCGGCATCGTCACCGCGAGCAGGTCGTGCAGTGGCTGAACTCCGCGGCGCCCGGCGAGCAGCCGGAGCATGCGATAGGTATGCGCCTCGTGGGTCAGGCCGACCCCTTCGAGCTGAATGCTCACCGGGGAGAGTCGGCGGTACATGTCGTCCACATCCCGCACCGAGGCCGGCGACCAGAATCGCTCGGCGATGGCCGCCATGCGGGGCCAGATGCGGGAGTCCACCGTCTCCGGATTCACGTGCTCCGCCCACATGCATGCCTCGCCGCCGAGCACCCGCGCCGACTCTTCGGTGGTGAGGCTGTTGCCGGCCGGCAGCGGATCGGCGAGGTAGAGCTGGTCGGTGGGGTCGATATGGTCGAGGTAGTAGGGCGCCGAGAGGATCCCGCTGTAGCCATCGCGAGCCGCGCGGCCGAGATACTCGGTGCCGCGCCAGGACTGGACCACCGTGGTTTTCGGCAGCGCGGGGTGCAGGATCTCGTCCCAGCCGACCATTCGCTTGTGATGCCGGGTAAGGATCTGGGAGAGCCGCTGATTGAAGTAGGCCTGCAGCGCGTCGTTGTCCTTGAGCCCCTTCTCTCGTTTGAAACGGAGGATGCGCGGATTGCGGTTCCACTGCGTGGGGGCGACTTCGTCACCGCCGATGTGCCAGTACGGGTCGGGGAAGAGCGGAGCCATCTCGGCGATGAAGCCCTCGATGAACTGGTAGGTCTCCTCGCGGGTCGGATCGAAGGCGGGATCGAAGACGCCGAACTCGCGGATGATCTGATAGGGGCCCGGTGCGCTGGCATACTGCGGGTAGCCGACGAACCATGAGGTGGAGTGGCCCGGCATGTCGAATTCGGGCACGACCCGGATGCCGCGATCCCGAGCGTACGCGACGATCTCGCGAATCTGCTCCTGGGTGTAGTACTGGCCATCGGAGCCGAGCTGCTGCAGCCTCGGATAGCGGAGGCTCTCCACCCGGAAACCCTGGTCCTCCGAGAGGTGCCAGTGCAGCACGTTGAGCTTCACCGCCGCCATGCCGTCGAGCGTGCGCAGGATGACCGCCGGAGGCATGAAGTGCCGGCCGGCATCGATCAGCAGCCCGCGCCATGGAAAGCGCGGCTGGTCGCTGATATGTACGGCCGGGAGATAAAAACCGCGAGCATCCCCGCTCAGCAACTGCTGCAGTGTCTCGAGGCCGCGCAGTGCGCCGACCACCGTCGGGGCCGTCAGCGTGGCTCGGCCGGTGCCCACATCAAGGGTGTACGACTCATCCTCGCCCGGCGTCTGCACCACCTCGCCGGCGCCGGCCACGCGCACAGTCAGCGTCGCTGAGCTGACGGTCCCGACCTGCCTGACGAGCGGCTGCCCCATGCGGGCTCCGAGATGCGCCAGCGCCCGGAGCATTCCACCGCGGAGGCGTTCATCGGTGAATTGCGGTGTGGAGACGCTGAGGGTGCTGTCGAGCCGGAGCTGACCCTCTCGCGTCTCCAGGTGCGCCGGGAGCGGCATCAGGGCAGGGGCGGCTTGAGCCTGCAAGGTGCCGGCCCGAAGGAGCAGGTTCGCGGCGATGGTGAGGCGCAGTCGCATGAGTCGGGTGGCCGAGTCGGGTTGCTGGCCGTCCGGTCGACGGCGCGTATCTTCCATTGTACTTCACTCCCCTCCGGACAGCCATGTACGCCCACACGGCCGGCGGCACCCGGTATCGCTTCGACGACCTGCGCACGCTGCTCGCCAAGGCCTCCCCGCGCCGGTCGGGGGACGAATTGGCCGGGCTGGCTGCCGCCAGCGCCGCCGAGCGGGTCGCGGCGCAGATGGCACTCGCGGACCTGCCGCTCGCCACCTTTCTGAATGAATCGGTCATTCCGTACGAAGCGGACGAGGTCACCCGGCTGATCGTCGATCGGCACGACGCCGACGCCTTTGCCGCGATTCGGCACCTCACCGTGGGCGGGTTTCGCGACTGGCTGCTCGGCTACCAGATCGACTCCACCGCACTCACTGCCATTGCCGCCGGCCTCACCCCCGAAATGGTTGCCGCCGTCTCCAAGGTGATGCGGCTCCAGGACCTGGTGCTGGTGGCGCGGAAGTGCCGGGTGGTCACCCGATTCCGGAACACCATCGGGCTCGAAGGGCGGATGTCCACCCGGCTGCAACCCAACCATCCGACCGACGATCCCCGCGGAATTGCGGCGAGCATGATCGACGGGCTCCTCTATGGCAACGGTGACGCGGTCATCGGCATCAACCCCGCAACCGACAACCCCGAGGCGGTGCGAGTTCTCCTCGAGATGATCGATGAGTTCCGACAGCGGCTCGAGATTCCCACCCAGTCCTGTGTGCTCGGCCACGTGACCACGACGTTGGAGCTCATGGGTCGCGGCGCGCCGGTGGATCTGGTGTTCCAATCCATCGCCGGCACCGAGGCGGCGAACCGCTCCTTCGGGGTTTCGCTCGCGCTGCTCGGGGAGGCGCGTGCTGCGGCGCTCGCACTCGGGCGAGGCACCGTCGGCGACAACGTGATGTACTTCGAAACCGGGCAGGGGAGCGCGCTCTCCGCCAA
Organism: Gemmatimonadota bacterium; assembly: GCA_039930625.1. Lineage (GTDB taxonomy): Bacteria > Gemmatimonadota > Gemmatimonadetes > Gemmatimonadales > GWC2-71-9 > JADJOM01. The sequence continues at coordinate 10,726 of JBDTTN010000039.1, forward strand.
CGCGCACCACGGCGTCGATCAGCAGACCTGCGAGGCGCGCGCCTATGCGGTAGCGCGTGAGTTCTCCCCGCTGCTGGTCAACACCGTCGTCGGCTTCATCGGCCCGGAATACCTCTTCGATGGCAAGCAGATCCTCCGCGCCGGGCTCGAGGACCATCTCTGCGGCAAGCTGCTCGGCGTACCGATGGGCTGTGACATCTGCTACACCAATCACGCCGAGGCCGATCAGGACGACATGGATGCGCTGCTCACGGTGCTGGGTGCAGCGGGCTGCACCTACATCATGGGCGTCCCCGGCGCGGACGATGTGATGCTCAACTACCAGAGCACCTCGTTTCACGATGCGCTCTATGTCAGGCAGGTGCTTGGGTTGCGCCCGGCGCCCGAGTTCGAGGCGTGGCTGGAGCGGGTCGGAGTCTTCGACGGGGAGAACCGGCTGGCTCCGGTGGGGCCGCGCGCGCTTCCGTTCACCGAGGCGATCGCGGCGCTGACGCCATGAGCGGCACCCCTCCGGATCCCTGGGCGCCGCTTACCCGACTTACGGCGGCGCGCATTGCGCTCGGCCGCGCCGGCGGCAGCCTGCCCACACGAGCGCACCTCGACTTCCAGCTGGCCCACGCCCAGGCGCGCGACGCGGTGCAGCATCCCGCCGACCTGGCCTCGATCGCGGCCCAGCTGACCGCGACCGGCCTCACGCCGGTACGGGTGGCGAGTGCCGCGCCCGACCGCACCAGCTACCTCCAGCGTCCCGACCTCGGTCGGCGGCTCTCAGCGGAGGGTGCGGCCACGGTCGGGACACTGGCCCGGCCGGGTGGATGCGATCTCGCGATCGTCATCGCCGACGGACTCTCCGGTTTCGCGGCCGAAGCCCACGCCGCACCACTCGCGGCGCTCGTCGCCACTCGGGTGGCGGCAGGAGGGTGGACCATTGCACCGGTCGTGATCGTGGCGCAGGGTCGAGTGGCCGTCGGGGATGAGGTCGGCCATCTGCTCGGTGCCCGGATGGTGCTGCTGCTGGTCGGGGAGCGGCCCGGTCTGTCTTCGCCTGACAGCCTTGGTGCCTATTTGACCTGGGCGCC
>JBDTTN010000040.1:0-11753 GCA_039930625.1 Gemmatimonadota bacterium
GGTAGATCCGCCAGTTGGTGCACGACCGGGTTGCGCACCACCAGATGGACATCGTCGTAGGCGAAGCCGTTGCGGAGGCCGGTGGCTGAGGCGGCGAGGGCGAGGGCCCCGACCAGCAGCAGTGGCGCATAAGGTGGGAGCGGGCGGCTGCTAGCGGCCATGCAGGGTGGAGAGGGTCACGCAGTTTTCCCGGTCTGGGGCCCCCGTACCGGGGGGCCGAGTTCACGTCTCAGGTTTGATGGTAGTGGCTATCTGCTTGCAAGACAATCTGTTGTACGGCTCGGACTGGACCCTCCCATCCCGGCACGCTTGCTGCTTTCTCTACCCACCGATCCCCCCGGTAGAACTAGCAGAGGCCGCCGCGGCAGGGACGCCGCATGACAACGAACGAACCAGCCAGGGCCGGATGAAACCGATCGTGCCGAATGATCAGCAACGCCATGAATATCTGCGGACCCTGTGGGGCCGCGAGGGATCGTTGGGTCGCGCCTGCTGGCGCTACGCGACGATGACCGGCGACACGGTCTTCGCGGTCCAGGAGATGGTGCGGAGCCAGCTCTCGCGGCCCGTCCCCGGACTATGGCAGCAGGTCCCGCTCGAAATCGCCGAACATCCCGGTTTGCAGGAATCGCTCTACGCCGCACTTGCGGCGCAGCGCGACGAGGTGCGGCGGGCCCACACTCGGCGCTTCACGATGCTGGCGCTGCTGCAGCAGGCGGCGCTTCGCGATCTCACGGTCGGGCAGCAGCAGGGACAGCCAGGTTATCGGGAGGTGTCGATAGCCGAGGCGCGCTGTCGCGATCTCGCGCTGATTGCGCGGCTGCTCATCGAGCAGGAGGCAATGCGGGAGGCGGCCCACGATCTGGGCGACGATCACCCCGCGGACCTGACCGCGTGCCGGATGCTGTATTGGTCCGCAGAGGAGTCGCTCGAGGCCTTCGACCGCAAGCTCGAGGCGGGGATGCCGCTCGCCGAGGCGCTGGCCGCCGAGGTACTGCTGGAGTCGGTGCCGAGCGAGCGGGTGAACTAGGGCGGGAAGGCGGCACGAATCCGCCCTCCCGCCTGACCGCCTACGGAGTCAGTGGCTCCCGCCGCGGTTCCATCCTGACGATCCAGAGCCCGTTGTTGTCGTCGTTGACGTAGGCCAGTCCGTCCCGCACCACCACACCCCAGGTCATCGCCGAGTTCTGCACCTTGCCGCCCATGTCGGCGGTATTGACATGCGCAATCTCCCGGCCCTGGGCCCGCAGGTCGCCGCGGAGCTCGCCGGAGATATCGAAGGCCCGGAAGCCGGCGTTGTAGGCGCCCATGTAGAGAGTATCGCCCGCCACCCAGACGTTGTGCACTCCACCGAACTCCGGCTCGTACCAGGCCACCGACTTCGGCTTGAAGATGTCGCTCACGTCGATGACCTGCAGCCGACCGTAGGCCCGGAAGGATGAGGCGTCCTTCCCACCCTTCACTGGCGCGGCCGGGAAGACCTCATCAGCGATGAAGACATACTTGCCGTGACGCCAGGCGGTATGGGTGCCGCGGATGAAACCGGGCCCCGCAGTGGCCTCGACGTCACGGTAGAGGGTGTTGAGGTCGTACTTGTACTGCGACACCAGCTGCGGATTGGAGGGGCTGCCGCCCTTGATGCCGTTCCCGATATCGAGAATGACCAATCCCTCGTTCCAGTAACTCAGATAGGCGAGGCCGTCCTGCACGTCGATGTCATGCAGCGCGTTGCCGAGCTGATCGGGACGGGTCGTCCAGCGGGCCACTTCCTTGGGATGATACGGGTCGTTGATGTCGATGACGTGCATATAGCCGGTGCCGTCATTTGTCAGATAGATATGGGTCCCGTACTTGGCCTGCTGGTAGATGAAGGTCGAGTGCACGCCGCCGGTCAGCCCCTCGGTGAACTCGGCGATCTTCTTCGGATGCGCGGGATCCTCGAGCGACGCGATCACGATGCCGTTCTTGCGGTCGGAGGCGCCCTCGCGGGTGTGCACGAGATACTTGCCGTCAGGCGTGGTCATGATGTCGTTGATGCGGCGCGTGTTCGCCATCAGCGAGTCGGTGATCACCGGGTTCGCCGGGTCGCTGATGTCGATCGCGTACATGCGGTCACCGCCGCCGCCGGTGCCGAGGTAGGCGATCCTGCCGTTGGGGTGGAGCCAGACCTCTTCGGTGGTGAAGAGCGAGCGCGGCAGGCGACCGACAATGGTCGCGGGACGGCGCACATCGCGCCACGCGAGTGACACGACGGCCCGCGCCGCGCGGCCGCCGATCGTTGCGGTCACGATGTACTTCCCCGCCGCGTAGCCGACGAAGTTGCCGTCACGATCGACGCTGCCCTGCCCCGGCGAGAAGCTCCATCCCGGGGTGAGGCCGGCAATCGCGTGGCCGGTCCGGTCCCGCGCGACCACCTTGAACGGAATGACGTCGCCCTGGCGCGCGGTGATCGTGGTGGGCGAGATCTCGAGCGAGGTCACCGTCGTGGCGAGGACTTCGACCGACACGGTGCGCTCGGCGCCGTCGACTCGCGCGGTGATCGTCGCCCGTCCGGGCGCCGTCCCGGTGACGAGCCCGTCCTGGCTCACACTCGCGATGCGCGCCGACGAACTGCGCCACTTGGGCGATTCGGCGCGGGGATCACCGGCCTGCGAGTAGGAGGTCGCCTCCAGCAGCACCGACTGGCCCACCACCAGACGCGCGGTCTCCGGGCTGACCTCGATGCGCGCCGCCGCCCCGGGAAGCATCCGGATCTCGACCCGCTCCAGCACCGGCTTGGTTCCGGGGACGCTGGCGATTGCGGTCACGCCAAGGGTGCCGGTCGAGCCGGCGTACACGAGGCCGGTGGAATCCACCCGGCCCTCGAAGCGCCCGCCCGAGCCCACGAAGCGCACGATCGCATCCGGCACCGGCTTGCCGGCGCTGTCCTGCGGCTGAGCCGAGAGGCGGAGGGTGTCGCCCGCCGTCATGCTGCGGACCGCGGGCGTGACGACCACCTTCGCGATGGGTGATGGCGCCTGCGGGGCGGCCGGCGGTGCCGGCTGCTGCTGGACGAGGAGAAGAAGACCGAGCGTGAGAATCATGGAGGGAGCCAGTGCGAAATGAGAAATGATCTGCGTGACGGGAGGAAGGAAAGTTCGCAGCCGATCGCTGCTTGTCAACGATCGAAGATCGAAAGCCCGCTCGGCACGCGGGCAGGAATATCCCCGAGCAAGTTCCCGGAAGCGGGATCGGTGAGTGCCATCAGGAACGCAGTCAGCTCCTGCACCTCGGCGGCGGAGAGCGCGAGCGGCTTCCGCACCTTGGGGTCGAGGGTCCCGAGGATGTCGGCGAGGGTAGCCGGCGAGCGATCCAGGGTGGAACGCAGGCGCGGGTCGATCGTTGCGGTGTCGAACGTGACAAGCGCGGCACCGGGATTGGTGTAGTGCCGGACTGCCCTCTCGAGGGTGCTGTAGACGCCGTTGTGCATGTAGGGCGCGGTGAGCGCGACGTTGCGAAGCGGCGGCGTCCGAAAGGCGTAGCGATCCTCGCTCTGGTGGGTGACGCCGGCTCGGCCGATGTCCGGTCCGCCATTCAGCCCCGGCCCCATCGACGGGATCCCGATGTTGTGGTAGAGCTGATCGGTCAGCAGCGCACCGCGGTGACATTGGCCGCAGCGCGCCCGCCCGAAGAAGAGTGCGGAGCCGCGTCGAGCGGGCTCGGTGAGGGCGAGAGTGTCGCCCATCAGAAAACGATCGAACGCGGAGCCGCCCGTCGTCCAGGTGGTGCCGACAAAGGCCGCGATGGCATTGCCGACCAGGGCGATGCCCCGATCACTCCGCGCAATCTGCGGATAAGCCGCGGAGAAGAGGGTGTCGTAGCCGGGAAGGCTGTCCAGCCGCCGCATGATCGCCGTCCAGATGCCCGCGAAATCGCTGTCGGGATAGGCTGCGAGGTCGTTGCTCCCCGACAGCCCGCGCATCTCGACCCGCGCGAGGATCGGAAACAGCGCCTGCGCGGCGAGTGGGCCGCTCAGTTCAGCGGGAAGTGCGCCGCCCGCGGGTGTGTGCAGGCTGCCGGCTATCAGTTCCACCCGTCCGTCGTAGAAGAGCGAATGCCACTCGGCGTTGCCCCGGTCGAAGAGATCGAGTGCGCCACGGGTGGTGAACTGGCCGCTGCCAAGCTGCCGACCACCACCCGGGTGATGCCCGCCGGTGCCGATGGAGAGCGGCAGCAGATCGCTGGTGTGATAAACGGGATTGTGGCAGGTGGAGCAGCCGATGTTGCGGTCGCCACTCAGGGCCTTGTCAAAGAAGAGCGCCCGCCCCAGCTCGACGAGCGCCGCTGGAGCGGACGGTGCCGGCTGCAGCGGCACGACCCCAGCACGCAACAGGAGCCGATTGAGATCGGCGGTGCTGCTCCCGGGTGCGGCGGGACCCGCCTCACTACAGGCGAGTCCACTCAAGCCGACAAGGGCGACCGCCCACCGGGTCAGCCGCATGTCAGGCTCAGGGGCAGGTGACCCCGGTGACATTTCCGCCCGGCCCACCGGTGCCGCTGAAGTCGTAGAAGCCGCTGAAGGCGCCTACCGATGTCAGCACCGTAGCCGTCCCGGTCTGACCCTCCATGGTCGATGCGTTATCTCCGGGCTTGCCGGAGACCGTTCCCTGAAAGCTGGAGCCGTTGCCGCCGGTGAAGAGACCGAAGAGGGTACTGTCGGAGCGCACCACGAAGGCGAAGCTGCCGAGTGATCCCCCCGGGTCAGTGGTGCCACAGTACTTCGCTACGGTGTCCCCGGTGGCCAGCGGGAGCCCGGCCAGAATGCCGCCGATGGAACTACCCTTTGAGTAGCTCCCCTCCATCGTCGTGGGATCGAGGCCACCAAGGAAACGGAAGGTGGTATCGAAGGCGGCCACTTGGTTGCCGACTCCGGAGACCACCGCGAGGAAATTCCTGGCCAGGCCGTTGATCTTGTAAGTGCCGGTGCTGCCGACGCCGGTGGAAGAGAGGTTGAAGCTGAAGTCGCCCTGCTCGGTGCCGTCGAAGTTGCCGAAGACGCCCTGCACGATCGAGCCGAGCGACGTCCCCACGGAGGTCGGGCAGGTGCTCCCCGCGACGGCTCCGCTGTCTCCGCCCGCCATCAGGAAGGCGCCGGCGAAGTTGCTGCCGCTCACCGCGACTGTGGCGCTGCCGGTAAGAGTATCGAGGGTGACTGGTCCGGCACTGTTGACTGCGTGGAGCACTCCGCGGAAGGGATCACCGAGCACCGAGGTGAAGACGCCGAGCCGGGTGCCGCTCCGCTGCACAAAGGCGAAGGGGCCTGCCACCGGGACACCGTTGTTGCTGCCGATGTGGGTGCCGCAGTAGGCGGTGGGCGCGGTGCCGCCGACCTTGGTGAGTCCGGTGAACAACCCGCCGCCGGAGGGGCTGGTGTAGCTGCCGCTGATGGTGGAATCGTCGGCGGCGCCGGTGAAGACGAAGCCCTGTCCCGTCGCCACGATCGAGGTGCCGTCGTAGCTGATGGACGTGAAGGCCTTGGTGCTCCCGTTCACCACGAAGGTGCCGCTGCCGGTACTGTCCTCCACCACCACGTTGGCCGTGAGCCGGCCCGCCTCGGTGCCATTCTCCCCGGCGAAGACTCCAGTGAAGCCGATGGTGGTCTTGGGCGGTCCGTTGCTGGAATCACCGCCCCCGCAAGCGGCGAGAGGGAGGCCGAGCAGCAGGGTGAACGACAGGGTCCGGCGGACTCCAGCGAACGAACGGGGCATGCGAGCCTCGGAGGCGTGGAAGTGACTTGCCAATCTAGGGCCGCGCGACACGGATGCAATCGGTGCCGGCAACTCACCGGGGCGTCGTTTCCGACGGCTTTCAGCGATCAGCGATCAGTTGGCACCTGCAGCTGACAGCTTCCTGAGCCCTGCTCACTCCCGCGCTGGATCAAGATCGGCCACGCTCGCCTGCAGGATCTCGGGCAACCCCCGCAGCGACGCGAGCACCGGCTCCGGCAGCCTGGCATCGACGCTGATGGCGGCCAGCGCGTCCCCGCCGGCTGCAAGCCGCGCCTGGTGATATTCCGCGATGTTGATACCGGCGTTGCCCAGCAGGGTTCCCACCCGGCCGATCACGCCCGGAACATCGCGGTTCCGGAGCACCAGCAGGACACCCCGCGGGATCACATCGATCCGGAAGTCGTCCACCCTTACGATGCGCGGATGTCCCTCGGCCAGCAGCGCACCGGCGACCCGCAGGGTCCCGCCGGAAGTCGTGACCCGCAGTTCTATCAGGTCGGCGTAGTTGTGAGGCGCATCCACCCGGGTGCGATCCACCTGGATGCCACGCTGCCGCGCGAGGTGGAGGGCGTTGACCATGTTGACGGCGGTGGCGCCGACCGCCTCCTGCAACAGCCCGATCACCGCGCCGGCAGCGAGCGGCCGCAGCAGGTCGTCTCCCTCGCCGGAGAAGCGAACCTCGAGGCCCGTCACCGCCCCATTCGCCAGCGCCCCCGCCAGCCGGCCGATGCGCTGGGCGAGATCGAGCAGCGGCTTGAGCCGCCGCAGCCGATCACCTCCGACGAGGGAGGCATTCATGGCACGGGAGAAGTCGCCTTCGAGCAACGCGGCACGCACCGCCTCCGCGATCTCCACTGCGACATTGAGCTGGGCTTCCTCGGTGGACGCTCCCAGGTGCGGTGTCAGCACCACGTTGGAGAGCGAGCGCAGGGGGTGGTCCGCGGGGAGCGGCTCCTGGTCGAACACGTCCAGCGCCGCGCCGGCGAGAGTCCCCTCGGTCAGGCGGCGGAGCAGCACCGCCTCGTCCAGCACGCCACCACGCGCCGCATTGATGATGACGGCGGTCGGCTTCACCAGCGCGAGCTGCGCCTCCCCGAGCATACCCCGCGTCTTGTCGGTGAGCGGGACGTGCAGCGAGATCACATCCGCCTCGCGGAGCACCGTCTCGAGTGGCGCGAGTTCGGCGCCAATCTCTCGGGCGGCATCGGCGCTCAGGAAGGGATCGTACGCCATCACCCGCATCCCGAAGGCCCGCGCCCGTCGCGCCACTTCGCCGCCGACCCGGCCGGCGCCGACCAGGCCGAGCGTCTTGCCGTACAATTCGGTGCCGCTGAAGCTGGTGCGGTCCCACTGCCCCGCCTTCATCGACTTGTCAGCCGCCGGCACCTTCCGGATGAGCGCCAGCAACAGCGCGCAGGCGAGTTCGGCGGCGGAAATCGTGTTGCCTGCGGGGGCGTTCATCACAGCGACACCCTTCTCCGTCGCCGCTTCCACGTCGATCGTGTCTACGCCGACGCCGGCGCGGCCGATCACCTTGAGCTTCGTGGCGCGGGCCAGCGACTCGCGGGTGATCCTGGTGGCGCTCCGCACCAGCACCGCGTCCACGTCGGCGATTGCAGCGGCCAGCTCCTCGCCCTTGAGCCCGGGGCGCTCGATCAGCTCGAAGCGGGGGTCTCCCGTGAGGGGAGCGAGGCCTTCGCGGGCGATCTTGTCGGCCACGAGAATCTTGAACTGACTCATGCTGCGAGTACCTCCGTCAGCACGCCGAGGAGGGTATCCAGCTCCGCCACGGTGTGATCGCCCATGTGCCCGATCCGGATGGTGCTGTCCTTCAGCGATCCGTAGCCCGCGGAAATGGTGAAGCCCCGAGCCTTCATGGCTTCGTTGACTTCGGAGCCCTTCTTGCCCGCGGGCATCGTCAGGCAGGTCACCGTGGGGGATCGGAAGCCCTCCGGAGCCAGAACTCCGATCTCGATGCCGCGCTGGCGCATCTCGCCGGCCCAGCCCCAGGTCCGCTCCGCCATGGCGCGGTGCCGGGCCCAGCGCCCCTCTATTGTCTCCGCGTCGATGCGCGCCACCTGCGCGGCGAGGGCGTACATCAATGAGAGCGCCGGCGTGTTGGGCGTCTGGTTCTTCCTTATAAAGCTGTCGAATTCCACCAGATCGAAGTAGATGCCCCGATTCTTCGTTGCCTTGGCGCGTTCCAGCAGCCGCTCATTGGCGACGCCCAGGGCCAGGCCCGGCGGCAGGGCAAGCGCCTTCTGCGATCCGGTCAGCACGAAGTCGAGTTGCCAGGCTTCGGTTTCCACCGGCGCACCGGCCACACCCGTCACGCTGTCTACGAGCAGCAGCGTGTCCCCACTATTGTGAGCCACCTGCGCCAGCTCGGCGATCGGGTTGAGTGCACCGGTGGAGGTCTCCGAGTGCACCACAGTCACCGCGTCGTAGTGTTGCTTCTTGAGTGCCGCCTCGAGGAGAGCGGGCGTGTGCACCTGGCCCAGCGGCACCTCGAGCGCGTCCGTCTGCGCGCCGTTGGCCTGGGCGATCTTGAAGAAGCGTTCGCTGAAGGCCCCATTCACGAGCGACAGCACTCGCGCTCCGCCGGCATTACGTATCGAGGCCTCCATCAGCCCCGTCGCCGAGGAGGAGGAGATATAGACCGGACGGGCGGTGCGGAAGATCCGCTGCAGGCCCGGCATCATCTGGGCGATGAGCTTTTCCATACCCTTCCCGCGATGTCCGATCATCGGTCGGGTCTGGGCGGCGAGAATCTCGGGGAGCACTTCGGTGGGACCGGGCAGGAAGAAACGGCCGAACGCGGACATGGAGACAGCTCCAACGGAGTATAAGGGTTGGGGCACCCGGGTGGCGCCCGGGGTCAATATAAGCGAGGCGAGACCCAGTTCAGACGCCGCGTCTCACGTAGGGGAGTAGCTCAGTCAGAGATGGCCCGGCAATCACGACATCCGCCTGCTGCACCACATCGGGTCGCGAAACCACGCCGGTGTACGCCGCAAAGGCGGCGACCGCGGGCCGCGCCTCCAGATCGGTCGCGCCGTCTCCGACCAGGAGTACGGGACGCTTCAATAGGGTCCCCTGCTCTTCGACCCATTGCCGCTTGCCGCCGGAACGAGCGAGCAGCGAATCGGAGGCGAATCCGACATAACTTCCGTCGGCGGCAAAGTAGATCTCGACCGCCGCGACGTGGTCATCCCCGATCTCCAGATGCCGGGCGAGGATCCGCACCGCGGGCGCCAGTCCGCCGCTCAGCACTCTGACCTCGATGCCCTCCGCACGGAGCGTCCGAATCGTCTCCTCCGCGCCTGGCACCATCCGCTCGATATACAACGCTCCGATCCGCGCCACCTCCGCCTGACTCGGCCGCAGCAGGTCCAGCCGCTGGGCATAGACCTCCTCGAGGCGGATGGCGCCGCTCATCGCGAGGTTGGTGAGCCGGACAATCGCTTCCCGCTGGCCGTGCCCCAGCTCGTCGATCCCCTCGATTGCAGTCAGGGTCGAGTCGCAGTCGAAGATCACGGTGCGGAACGGGGTGCGGCGGTGATCCGCGGTCATTCACACGTCCGGTGAGATGGGATTGGCCGGCAGGGCGAACTCATCGCTAAACGGCAGCTCAATGCTCACCCGCCGGAACGGCTGCCGCAGCTTGGCGCGGAGTCGCAGTATAAGGAACAGGGCGACGGCGACCAGGCCGAGCACCAGTCCCCACCAGAGGCCCGCGGGCCCGAGTCCGAGCCGGAAGCAGAGGAAGAGGCTGACCGGCAGGCCGAGCAGCCAGAAGCCGAGCACTCCGGTGATCATCGGGGTGCGGGTATCGCCGAGTCCGCGGAGCAGGCCGATCGAAGTCACCTGGATGCCATCGAAGACCTGGAACACGCCGGCGAGCGGAATCAGCACGACCGCGATCTGGAGCACCTCTGGCGCAGAGGTATAGAGGCGGGCCAGCAGGCCGGGAAAGACCAGAAAGGCAGTGGCGGTAATTCCCATGAAGCCGACCGCGATGTAGAGTGCCGCGCGGGAGGCCTCGATGGCGGCCTGGCGGTCGCCCCGCCCTACCGCGTGCCCGACGACCACAGCCGCCGCGGCGGAGAGTCCAAGCGGCACCATGAAGGTGAGTGATGCGAGGTTGAGGGCGACCTGGTGCGCCGCGACCTGGGTGGTGCCGAGGACACCCATGAGCAGACCGACGAGCGCGAAGACCCCATACTCGAGCTGGTGCTGGGCGCCGATCGGCGCGCCGAGCAGGAAGAGCCTGAAGAGCGGGCCAGGCTCGAGCGCCGCGGGCCGGAAGGGGCGCACGAATTCATGCAGCGCCGGCCACGCGAGGGCGAGGAGCAGCAGTGCCATTGTCAGGCGTGAGATCATCGTGGCCCAGGCCGAGCCGATCGCGCCCAGGGCCGGGAAGCCGGCGTGGCCGTAGATCAGCATCCAGTTGAGCAGGATGTTGAGCAGGTTCGCCACCACGACAGTGACGAGGATCGGCCGGACCCGGTGCATCGCCTGCAGGCTCTGCCGGAGCACCGTGAAGGCGAAGAGACCGAGAGTGCCAGGAATGGAGAGCTGGGCGTAGGCTCCGGCGAGCGGCACGACTTCAGGCGGCTGCCTCAGCCAGGCGAGCACCGCGGGTGCGGGCCAGAGAATCAGCGTGGTCGGCACGCAAAGAAGGAGGGCGAGCACAGCGCCGCGCTGGACACCGCGGGCGGCGGCCTCGCGGTCTCCCGCGCCCATCGCCTGCGCCACGATGGGGTCGAGCGCCATGAGAGTGCCCATCCCGAAGACCGCGGCCGCGAAGTAGTAGACGTTGCCTACCGCGACTGCGGCGAGCGCCACCGGCGAGACGTGCCCCACCATGATGGTGTCGGCGACACCCATTGCCATGAGCCCCACCTGTACCACGATGACGGGAAGGGCCAGCGAGAGGAGGGCGCGGAGATCCGCGCGGCGCGGCGGGCGAAGGGGCATGACCTGCGCGGTGACGACGAAGCGGAGCGCGCCCGGGTGGACTCGAACCACCGGCCCACAGCTTAGAAGGCTGTTGCTCTATCCAGCTGAGCTACGGGCGCCGGAACTGCCCAGCGATGAGAGACAGGGACGGCGCTAATGTAATCCCGGTCCGGCATGGGTGGGTACTACCCCGCCCGCCCTCGATGAATCTCGATTCCCGGGAAACCGGAGCGGGCCGGTCCCCGTCAGGCCCGGTCACGCGGGACCTGTCCCCGCGACCCCACATCACTGACCCGGAGTCGTCGCGGTGCAACTCACCCTCCTCACTTCGCTCCTGCTCGGTCTTACCTCCACGCACGCGGCTCCCCCGGGTGCATACCCCGACGGTGAGGCGCTCATCAGCGCGATGCACGACCGCTATGCCGGCAAGTGGTACAACACCCTGACCTTCGTGCAGACCACGACCCTCACCAAACCGGCGTTGCGCTCCGAGACGTGGTACGAGGCGGCGCGGATCCCGGGGATGCTCCGCATCGACATCGCGCCGCTCGACAGCGCCAACACCCTCTACTTCCGGAACGATTCAGTCTACCGGGTGGCCCAGGGAAAGCTTCGCGGCGGCCGCCCCTTCGTGCACCCGCTGATGGTGCTCGGCTTCGATGTCTACGCCGATCCCATCGAGACCACGCTCGGCAAGCTGAAGGGGCTCGGCTTCGACCTGTCGAAGATTCGCGAGGGGAGCTGGCAGGGGCGCCGGACTTACATCGTCGGCGCGGCAGAGGGCGATACCACCAGCGCGCAGTTCTGGATCGATCGGGAGCGGCTGGTCTTCGTCCGGATGCTGGAGCCGTCGAAGGACGGCAAAGGCGGTGTCGAGGAGACCCAGTTCAATCGCTACCAGAAGCTCGGCCTGGGATGGATCGCAATCGAGGTGACCTTCACCGTCAACGGGGAGTTGCTGCAGAAGGAGGAGTACGCCGATGCCAGGGCCGATGTAGTCCTGCCCGACGGGCTCTTTGATCC
>JBDTTN010000041.1:0-11707 GCA_039930625.1 Gemmatimonadota bacterium
TTCGCATAGCACCCCGAGGCGCTACATCGGGGCGGGTGAGGCACGCGACTGGCCTGACCTGCTTGAACCGGGGCGATCACCAGGATCACGGACCGCCTGAGCCCTTGCCGACGTCGGCAGTCTCCCCTGAATTCCCGCTCAAGCACACCGACGGTCGCCATCAGAACCGGGGGTTCTGTCGCTCTACCGATCGGAGGTGAGGCTAAGATAGGGTCGTGGAAAAAGCGCGCAAGCGCCTTTCTTTCTTCGGGTTACACGATCGCAATGTGTCGGAATGTGGAAACCTAAAGCGTGCCCCCATCAGCCAATGCGGCCTCTCTCCACAGAATGTGGAATTGTGTATCCACACCCGTCCACACGGTGGAAAGGCTATTCGCGGGAGGGGGTGGCCCCAGCGCCAGCCAGGTTGGGGAGGTAGCGGTCGCCCACGGCCTGATCGAAGTAGAGCCGGACGGACGGTTCGTAGCGCCGGATGGCTTCCTGCACCTTCGCGCCGCGGCCGATGCCGTAGTCGCGCAGCTCGGCGAACTTCTCCGGGGCGGTCAGCGCCTGGAATTCGGCGCTGCAGCGCTCCAACTGATCCTTGAGCTCGACCAGCGCCCGGTCGAGGCGGGGGAGCGCGCCGCGCTTGTCAGGCGCCGGCCGGCCCGCCCGGACGACCACCTCTCTCGACTCCACCGCCATCCGGGCTGCCACCGTACACCGACCGGCGATGGAGCGGGCGCGGGCGCGGAGGAGCGCGTCGCTGGCGCGCTGGCGATCCCGCACCAGGCGAGCGGAGGCGGCGTCCACCAGCTGGAGGCTGTCGCGGAGGGCGTAGAGGGACTTCCGGACCGCGGTCTGTACCGAGTCGAAGACCGGCCGTTTGATGACCTGCTGCGCGCCGAGGGGGCGGGCGACGAGAGCGAGCGTCAGCAGCAGCAGCAGATTGCGTGGCGTCACGATTCGAGTCCTACTTCGATATAGCGATAGGTGGGTTCGCCATCCGTGGCCACCAGCAGGCAGCCAGCGGCGGAGGCGGCAAACCAGCCACCCACAAGGGCGCGGGGCACATCCAGTTCGGCGAGAATCGACCCGAGCCACCGCCGCAGATGCCGGATCTCGGGCGCGCGCCGGCCGAGCAGGGCGAGCAAGGCACCGGCACCGCTGGTGGCCCGGAGGAAGTGGGCCAGGGCATGCGCCCGCTGCGAGAATTCCACCGCCTTCACCCCGGGTTCGTCGAAGAGCACCTTGCCCTCGAAAACATCCATCGGCGGCGCATCCAGACGGGGGCCCAGATAGATGAACTGGCGCTGGCCATCCACCTTGCGCTCGATGACCGCTGCGGCGGTCTCGCTTGTCAGGCGTGCCGCATGAAGCATATCGTCGTCCGGAAGCACCCCGACGGCATTGGTCCACTCCAGGGCCGCAAGAGCGATGTCCATCGGGCAGCCCACTGCGTCGTCGAACGCGACGATCCGCGGCGCCTCGCCGGCGCGCAGGATGAAGTGTGCCAGCGCCTCGGCCCGGTCCGTAAAGGTCCGGATGTTCAGGGTCTGCGGGGTGGTCATGAGCCAGAATATACACAGAGGGGCGCACCACCGGTGCGCCCCTCTGTTGGAGGTGCCTGATCCTCGGTCTAGGGAGTCAACTGGCTCTTGGAGTCGACCTTCACGATCCACAGCCCGGAGTTGATGTCCGGTACGTAGATGTAGCCGTCGCGATAGATCGCGCCCCACGCATTCGGGGCGTTGGGCACCTGCCCCTGCTTGTCGCCGGTCACCACGTGAGCGATCTCCCGGCCCTGCCGCAGCAGGTCGCCGCGCAACTCGCCGGATATGTCCAGTACCCGCAGCCCGCCCTGGTAATCCCCGAGGTAGAGGGTATCCCCCGCCACCCAGACGTTGTGGCTGCCGCCATCCTCCGGTTCGAAATAGGCCACCGCCCGGGGATGGGCAAGATCAGAGACGTCGATCACGTGCAGCCGCCCGAAGGCCCGGCCCAGTCCGATCACGCCGCCGCCATCGGTCGGACGCGGCTTGGCGGAGAAGACTTCGTCGCCAACGAAGACGTACTTGCCCTGTCGCCACGCGGTATGGGTGCCGCGGATGAAGCCGGGGCCGCCCACCGCCTCCACGTCGCGATAGAGCGTGTTGAGGTCGTACTTGAACTGGCTGACCAGCACCGGATTCTCGGGGCTGCCGCCCTTCAGGCCGTTGCCCACATCCAGGATGACCAGCCCGTCGTTCCAGTAGGAGAGATAGGCAAGGCCATCCTTCACGTCGATGTCGTGCAGGGTCCGGCCGGCCGCGGGCCGCGGCGTCTCCCAGCGCGCCACCTGCTTCGGATGATATGGGTCGCGGATGTCGATCACCCGCATGGAGCCGGTGGCATCGTCCGTCAGATAGACGTAGCCCTTGTAGATGAAGGTCGAGTGCACCCCGCCGGTGACGGTCTCGATGAAATCGGCGATCGGCTTGGGGTGTGCCGGATCCTCGAACGAGAGCACCACGATACCGTTCTTGCGGACCGACGAGCCCTCGCGGGTCAGCACGCCATACTTGCCATCCTCGGTGGTCATCAGATCGTTGATCACCCGGGCGTCAACGACCACCGAGTCGGTGATCACCGGCTTGGCGGGATCCGTCAGGTCGATCGCGTAGGCCCGATCGCCAATGGTCGTGAGGTAACCGTGCTTCCCGTCGGGGTGCAGCCAGAATTCGGCCGCCTGCCCCTTGATAGGCAGCCTCCCCACCAGGGTGGTGGGCCGCCGCACATCGCGCACCCCCACCGTCACCACCGCCTCCGCCACTTTCCCCGCGAAGCTGGCGAGGACGCGGTAGGTCCCCGGCACATCAGCGACGAAGTTGCCATCGTCCTCGATCTGCCCGCTGCCCGGATTCAGCGCCCATTCGGGCATCGCGTCCGCGAGGGTGCGAGCCCCGGCACGGGCCGAGAACTTGAAGGTCAGTACATCGCCGGTCCTGAGTTGCGCGGTGGCCGGCTCGAGCGAGACCGCGGTCACCGGATTGGGCACCACGCTCATGGAGAGCCGTCGCACCGCCCGGCCGGCGGTCGCGGTCAACGTCGCCTGACCGGGCGCCTTGGCGGTCACCCGTCCGTCGCCCGTCACCGCGAGCACCAGCGGCTTGTCGGAAACCCACGACACGTCGTCGTACCGGCGGTCGTCGTTGGCCGCGTACGGCGTCGCTCGCAGGACCAGCGACTGCCCCCCATAGAGGCGCGTGGGGAGCGGGGCGATGTCCAGCCTCGCGGCCGGCTGCGGCAGCACGGTGACTCGGCCGAACGCCGTCGCGGCTCGGCCACCGGTCCGCATGCGGGCCAGCCCAGTCACCGTGATGGTCCCGGTGGCACCACCGATCACCACTCCGTTGGAATCCACCGAGCCTTCAAAGTGGCCCCCGGTCGCGAACCAGCTCACCGCGAGGTCGGGGATTTCGTGACCGGAGGAGTCGTAGCCAACGACCTTCAGCCGGATGCTGTCTCCGACCAGGACGGCAGCTTCCGCCGGCTGCACGACCGCCCGGGCGATCGGCGACGCCGCCGGCTTGGGTGCGGTTGGAGGGGGTGGGGCAACGGGCTGCTGCAGAAGCGCCGCCAGCATGAGCGTAAGCATGAGTCGTCCTCTTCAGGGAAGGCGCGGAATCTCCCCATACGCCGGCCTTCTTGACAAGTTCCGACCCGGACTGAACCTTATCGCCATGGTCGTTGCAGCCCGCACCGCCCTTCCCTAACAGCGCCACATTCAAGCCGGCTCCCCGGTCCGGTGAAGCTGCCTTACCCTGGTCATTCCGACCGGGGGCAAGTCCGGAGCCGGTGAGCTCCCCTATCCGAGGTAGAAGCAATGGCGAAGGGCACCGTGAAATGGTTCAACGACGCAAAGGGTTTCGGATTCATCGCCCAGGAGGGTGGGAAGGACGTCTTTGTCCACCACACCGCCATTGCGATGGACGGGTTCCGCTCACTGGCCGAGGGCGACGCAGTGGAATTTGATATCGTGGAAGGCCCGAAGGGCCTGCAGGCCGCGAACGTCCGCAAGGCCTGATCCCGACCCTGGCGCGGGTCACCCTTCACCACCGCACTCAGGACCCCGGCGCGCACCGGCCAGACCGGCGCGTGGCGGGGTCGGTTGCTTCCCGCCGCCCGCTTCACTGGGAAAGCCGGTGCGGCGATACTTCCCGCATGCTGTTCCGCCTCCCGGCACTGCTCGTCGCCACCATCGTCGCCGCCGCCCCTTCGGCAGCAAATGCACAAGGCGATCTGCTCCCTCCGCTGCGATTCCTCGGCATCGAAGTCGGCCTCCCGCTCGTCGATCTGGGACGGGAGGTGACCACACTCGGCGGGAAATCGCTGCGCTGCGACCGGTCACGGCGTGATCCCTCGGTGCGCGATTGCCGGGCCTCGGTGCGCTCGCCCGGCTCCGGCCAGCCACTCGCCCTCTGGGCCTCCGTGATCGACAGCGCGACCGGCATCCTCACCCTCTCGGGGCCGGTGACGGGAGTACAGCTGGATGAGTGGAGGACCCGGCTCGAAGAGGACTACGGCACCGTCGGCGCGCAGGTGCAGGGTTCACAGTGGATGATGCAGTGGGTACGAGAAGGCCGGATGATCCGGCTCACCTGGCGGATCGAGAACGGGACAAAGGTCGCATCGGTCAGCCTCGTGGACGGCCGGGTGCTGGATGCCTGGGGCCGCCGGAGGACTCGCGGATCGATGTCACCACCCGCGGCGCGGACTCCCGCCGGCACGACCGCGAGTCCGGGACGAGCGGGCCAGCGCTGAGTGTCAGTCTCGCAGCCGAATGAGAAAACTTCCCTTCGTGTCCTCGAGCACGAAGTCCCTGACCACTCTACCCTCCTCCTTCAGTCGGCGGAGGAGCGAGCGCACTCGGCCTCGAATCGGCGCGGCGCCACCGCTCGCACCGCGGCCGGTGATCAGCCGGACCGTCGCACCGCGACGAGCCCGCGCCTGTGCCTCAAGAAATTTTTCGGCGTTCATCGCCGCCTCGAGCACGGACTGACCGTGAAGGTCGAAGACCGCGGCCGGTGGCCGGTGCGACCAGTCATTCATGTCGGTGAAGATAGCGAACCGGGATTGCAGCCGACTGTCCCACTCGCTAGCCTTGAGACGCCAAGCACTTCCCTCCTGGAGCCATCCGTGAATTGTCTGCTGCACCGGTTCCACTCCGGCGCACGATCGCTGCCCGCTGCCCTCGCCTTCCTCGTCGCCTGTTCACCGGCTAGCGCCGGTCCCATCCGTATCGGGCTCGCGGGGCCCTTCTCGGACTCCGTCGGCGCCCCCATGCGCAGGGCGGCAACGCTGGCGGTCGAGCAGATCAACCTGACCGGTGGCATCGCCGGCCGGCCCCTAGAGCTCGTCATCAAGGATGATTTCGGCGACCCCGACTCCGCCGTGAACGTGGCGACCGAACTGGAGAAGGCCGGCGTCGTGGCGGTCATCGGCCACGTCTACTCCGGTACGACCCTCGCTTCCGCGCCGGTATACAACGCCGCCCGAGTGCTGCAGATCTCGCCTTCGTCCTCGTCGCCGCTGGTTACCGAGGCGGGAGACTTCACCTTTCGCACCTGCCCCAGCGACCTGCAGCAGGGCGAAGCCCTGGCACGATTCGCGGCCGACCGACTGAGTCTGAAGCGGGGAACCATCCTCTACCTCAACGACGAATACGGGCGCGGCATTCGAGCCACCTTCTCCCGGGAGTTCAGTCGCCGCGGCGGACGCATCGATGAGACCGACCCCTACCTCGGCAGCACCCCGGCCGTCGGCCCCTATCTGGAACGGCTGGCCCGCCGCAACACCAGCGAGTTCGTGATGCTCGGCGGCAACCGCAGCGAGGCGGAGGAGGCCCTCCGCGTCGCCCGGGCCAGGGGGATCAAGGTTCCGTTCCTCGGCGGAGACGCGCTCGAAGGTCTGGAAGAAGCCGGCCCGCTGGCGGAGGGGACCTATATCTCCAACGCCTATCTGGCCACCTTCGATACTCCGATCAACCGCGAGTTCGTGCGCGCGTATGCGCGGGAGTACCCGGGGAGTACCGCGCCGAATCAGCCCGCCGCCGCAACCTACGACATCCTCTTCATGCTCAAGGCAGCCATCATGCGGGTCGGGACTGACCGCATCAAGCTCCGCGACGCGGTCGCCGAGATCGGACGCGGCTCGCCGCCGTTCGAAGGCGTGACGGGAGAGATCGCCTTCGATGATCATGGCGACGTGCCGCGGCAACGGGTGATCATCGGGCGGGTCGAGAGCGGCCGGGTGCGCGCAGTGGAGGGTCTGTGAACTACTTCCGCAGTCTCCGCCGCATGAACTTCGCGGCTATCGCGACCATGATCGCCCTGATCATCGGCATGGCGGTCGTCGGGGTCACCGCGCTCCGGACCGTGACCCGGCAGACGGCCGGCGACATCGAGGCGCTGCAGCAGAGCACCGGTCTCGGCAGCTCGCTTGTGTCCGCCGTGCTGAGCGAAATTCGCGCAGCCGAGCAGTACCTGCTCACTCCCAGTCCCGCGGTGAAGGCGGAGTTCCTGCAGAGTGGCGATTCAGCGTACGTCTTCCAGAGCCGCCTGCGCGATCTCCCGCATCTCGACAACAGCGACCGGCGGATGATCAACCAGGTCGCCAGCAGTCAGGCCGAGCTCGAAGTCGCTTACGCCACCGCCCATGCGCTGGCGGATATCGGCAAGGACGCCGAGGCCAGGCTCATCGCGGCCCGCGCCGGTGGCACCACCGACAGCCTGGTCGCGATCGTGCGCACACTCAACGACCAGCAGGCGAGTCACGCCCTGGCCCGGGCGCAGGCGCTGCAGGACAAGGCCAGCTTCTTCCAGAAGCTGATCATGCTCTGCGCCCTGCTTGCGCTGGCGGTGAGCGTTACCGCCGGGATCGGACTGATCCGCGTCGTGGATCGGCAGCTCGGGCGGCTCATCGCCGCCGCCGATCGCTTCGGAGCCGGCGACCTGCGGCCGGTCATGCTCGGTCACATGCCTGAAGAACTGGCCCGCCTCGCCCGCGCCATGGACGACATGTCCGCCCGACTCCGGGAGGTCGTGGGGTCGGTCGTCAAGGAGGCCCAGCAGGTGTCGGGAAGCGCGGGCGATTTCTCCGCCATCAGCGAGGAGATTGCCGCATCGAGCGGAGAGATTTCCGCGGCCATGCTCAAGATCTCCGGAGGAGCCGAGCATCAGGTGCGGGGGATGAACGAGGCTGACCAGCTGCTGGTTCGGCTCCGTGAGGCATCCGCCACCAATGCCGAAGCGGCACAGCGGGCTGTACGCCTCGCTGAAGAGATCCGCAAGACGGCGCTGCGCTACCGGGGGGACGTAGAGACCGCGCGGACCACCCTGCTCGACGTCCGAAGCGTGGTCCAGACCTCATCGCAGCAGGTCAGGGCATTGGTACAGAAGTCCGAATCGATCAATGACTTCATCGACCTGATCAAGCAGATCTCCTCGCAGACCAATCTGCTGGCGCTCAACGCGGCAATCGAGGCGGCCCGCGCGGGTGAGCATGGCCGTGGCTTCGCGGTCGTCGCTGAAGAGGTGCGTCAGCTAGCCGATTCGAGCGCCAAGGCCGCCGCCGAAGTCACCAAGTCGGTGGAATTCATCCGGACCCAGGTGCGCGAGGTGGCCGAGACGATGCAGCTGGGCACGACCAAGGTGTCGGGCATCGAGACCGTGGCGCTGGCCGTGGTGCTGGGGCTGGATGCGATCGGTACCGCGATCGGCGAAGTGCAGGACTCTGCCACCGGGCTGGCCCGGCAGGCAGGAGAGAATCGTGACGTGGTGCGGGAGCTCGCCGAGCGGACCACCCTCGTCGCTCGAGCCGCCGAGGAGCATGCTTCATCCAGCGAACAGGTTTCTGCCGCCGCCGAGGAACAAAGCGCCTCGACCGAAGACATGGCGGCCTCGGCCAGCTCGCTGCTGGATGCGAGCACCCGCCTGACGAAGCTGGTCGGAGGATTCAGGACATAATAGAAAGGGCGGCCGGAGAGGCCGCCCGACGCACTGCCACCGCTGCTTGGGGCGGCCCCTTTTGGGGTCGCCCTTATTTCTTCTTCTTGAGTGGCTTGCGGGCAGTCGCCTTGGGCCGGGCCACCTTGGGTTTGGCCTTGGCCTTGGCCGCCTTGTCCTTCTCCTTCTCCGCGGCCTTTTCGGCCCGACGGAGGGCGGCTTCCCGTACATCGGCCAGGACCCGATCACCCTCGTCGTTCCCGACCAGGCCGCGGCGAGTGGCGTACTTGATCAGTTCCTCAGCGTCGGCGAGCTGGAACTCGCCTACCCGGGCGGCGGCCCGGATGACATTGAGAAGGGCGTCGGCAACCGGGCTCCGCAGAACATTTGCGATACCCGGAAGCGCTTCCAGCAACGTCGAAATCTGGGAGGCGCCGAGTTCCGAGGCCAAACTTCCCCTCCTCATGCAATCCGCCACCTGCGGCTGTCCGGCATCCGCCGACCCAGCGTGTGGGCGCCAACGTACCACCCCTGAGGGGGCCAGTCAAGAATTAGGGACGAAAAACGACCGAAACCCGGGCAGGTCTCGGCCGTGGACAGCGCAGTTGCTTCGAGGACTACTACCTCGATGGAGGCCGCTCTCTAGAAACCGTACCGAAGCAGCGCGGAGAGGTCCCAACTGGTGATCGAGTGGCTTCGGATCACCGGGTTGGCGCCCTGGTCGGGTCCCTTGATCGTACCGAAATCGAGCCGCGCCCCGGGGACGATGGCGACCCGGGGATTGACGTCGATCCGGAGCGAGGCCCCCCCTCCGACCAGCAGACCGCTCCCCACCTTGGGCGACCAGATGCGGGCCTCTGCCAGCGGTTCGATCGCCAGTTTGGGGCCGAGGGGAAAGCTCCCCGCGGTGCCAAGGGTGAGCACGTTTTCGTTGTTGCTCACCGACCCGGATGTGGCGCTAGCGGTGCGGTAGTAGTCCCAGGCGTAGAACGAGACGGTGCCGGTGCCGGCCGCAGCGAGCAGACTCGCATCGACCAGAAAGCGGTTGCCCGGGTCGTATACGCCGCTGCCGCCGAACCCGCCGCCCCGCAGCTGGTCGTTGCTGAAGGTGCTGAAGGTGAAGCCGAGCGCGAGTCGGCTGGAGCCGAGCAGCCGATCGGCGCCGGCGCGGAGCCGGGTCTCGAGTCCGG
The DNA here is from genome assembly GCA_039930625.1 of Gemmatimonadota bacterium. Classification (GTDB taxonomy): domain Bacteria; phylum Gemmatimonadota; class Gemmatimonadetes; order Gemmatimonadales; family GWC2-71-9; genus JADJOM01. The sequence goes on from JBDTTN010000041.1 coordinate 9,155, forward strand.
GCTTGTAGCTCACGCCGGTGTTGTCGCTGAATGGATTGTACTTGGCGCTGAGCCGCACGCTGCCGGCGAGTCCGAGGTTCCAGCTCCCCGCGGTGGTCGCGGCGGCGAGTCCGGGGGTGACCGAGAAGCCGGCGCCGTACGAATTGACCGGAAAGAGCAGGAAATTGGAGGAGGCGGCCGAGCTGATGCCGAATTTGCTGAGCGTCGTGGTGGCCTTGCCCGTCGGAAGATTGACCATGAGACTCGCGACCAGCACGTCGTTGCCGAAGACGTATGAGCCACGAATCTGGGTGTCAGTCAGGCCGGAGAAGGAGCGGCTGCCGGCTGAGTCCTTGACCGTGGTGACCGCGTAGCTGGAGCCGATGTCGAACGAGAATCGCTTGCCGACCGGAACGATCGCGCCCAGCGGGACCGAGATCTGGCGCAGCTGGTCCACGACGAAGTTGCTGCCAAACGAATACTGTCGCGCCTCGACCCCGCCGACGATCGAGGCCTGAGGATACAGGTTCTGTTGTGCTCCCAGGACGCCCGGAGCGGCGAGGAGAGCGGCGAGCGCTGCGATCGAGAAGGTCCGCATCAGGGCCGCGTGATGATGATGATGATCGTGCCGGTCAGCCCGGGAGGCTGCGTGGGATTGTCATTGCCCAGCGCTTCAGGGAGCGGCGGACGGGTGCCGGGGGGCCGTGACACCGGCCCATTCGAGCTGCCGATGCGGGACGTCAGCGTTGTCCCGATCGTCGGGATGGTATTCAGAATCCCCGACCGGAGCACTGCGCCCCGTCCCGACGGGGTGATTGCGACCGGGGCGGTCGTCTGCGGACCGGAGGCCCCGAAGTCGCCGCGGATGTCGATGCCCGCCAGCGCGCTCGGCGCGAGTTGCAGCGAAGCGGCGGCACGCTGACTGGCTGCCTGCTTGACCTTCGCCGCACGGAAGTTGGGATCCCGGGCGACGGCGGCAGCGAAACCCGCCTCGGCGCCGGCGTAGTCACCGCGATCCTCGGCCTCCAGTCCGCGGCTGAAGGCGAGGAATGCCTGCAGGTCGGCGGTGGGCCGCTCGCTGAGGGCCCGCCGTTCGGCGGGGGTGATCGCAACGCCCATCTGATCGAGGAGCCGGAAGAGCACGACCTTCTCGAGTGCGAAGAGCTGCTGCAGCTGATCGCTCCCCGTCCCGGTCGCGACGATCGAGGCATTCGTGGCGTCCACCACCGAGGCGTCGAGGCGGAGGCTGGTCTTCCCGGGGACATCCTGTACCGTGCCCTGCACTACCCGCGCGGCGTGCAGCATCCGGCCTGACCGGGCACCGGTGGATGCATCGACCCGTCCCGACTCGTTCAGTGCCAGCTCATCTACCAGGGCCTGTACCCGCTCCCGCTCGAGCAGCGTGAGCCGATTGAGCTTGGCCAGGTCGGTGATCATCAGATGGGTAAGGCCTCGACCAAGGGGGCGCAGCTCTTCGTTGGTTCCCAGATAGCGGAAAGGGAAGACAGCGACCGTGTTCGGCGTCGGTGGCTGAGCGGAGAGCACCGCCTCCTGCGCGATCGCCTCCCTGGCCGACTGCTGGAGTTCCTTCCGGGTCAGCAGAACGAGACGATCTTCCACCTCACCCCGCTGACGGGTGTCCCGGGTCTCCGCGGCGGCGGTGGTGTAGGACGCCCGGGCGAGGTCGAAGCGCCCGAGCTCCTCGTATGTCAGGCCCAGGTAGATGTGGGCGGCGTAGTTCTGCGGCGTGATGGTCAGCGCGCTGAGGAGAACATCGCGGGCGCGCTCGAACTTCTTGGCTTCGAAGTTCGCGATGCCGAGGCGGGTGATGACGCCGGCGTCACGCGGGTTCTGCTGCGCGGCGGCCTCGAGGGCAGGCAGGTTTTCGGGCGAGGGCGCCGGCTGGGGCGGTTGGCCGGCGCAGGCACCCAGCAAAGCGCCACCGATGGCGAGCATCGGGGCCCAGACTCTCATATGCATACGGTCCCTGGGGGCACGGGGGGTAAGGTTCCAATGTACCGGCCCCCCCGTGGGTCGGGAAGAGGGTACTACGGAACGACCAGAACCCCGGTCATGCGATATGCGACGTGGGTCACCGCCGAGAAGCGATAGGAGCCCTTGGGCAGGGCTGGTACCACCAGTTCGAGGCGACTGCCTGGCCGGGGCAGCACGGCGGACCGCAGCGGGGCGCTGCGATCGGGCATTGCGGCGTCCACCAAATTTCGGTTCCGCTGGCTGAGGTCCGCCGGTTCGAACCCGATGATGTAGGGGCCGCCGCCTTCGACGGTGAACTCGATTACGTCGCCCGGTTTCGCGGTAACCTTGTCCGGTTGGAAGATGAACACTTCGGCCTTCGGGTGGCTCAGACGCACCGGAATGCGGGTCTGGGCGAGGACCGGAAGTGCGGCGCACGAAAGGAGAAGGACTACTCGTGTGAGAGTTCCGACAAACATGTTTGCGCCCTCCGAGGGTGGCCTTTACATTGAACAGGGGCGGGTAGGCGAGGCCAGGCCGGTTCTCCCCGTCGGAAGGAAGGTACGTGGGACGTCGAGGAATCAAGGAATATCGTGCAGC
>JBDTTN010000042.1:0-11646 GCA_039930625.1 Gemmatimonadota bacterium
GGTCCAGCTCAGACCCTTCCGCCCGCCCTCGAGCAGCCGGGCACTGAGACTGAATTCGAGACCCTTGTTCTGCATGCTGCCGATGTTCGTCGTGACGAAATCTGCGAGGTTGGTGCCGGCCGCCGCGGGAACGTTGAAGATGAGGTCACTGGTCTTCTTGCTGTACCAGTCAATCGCGCCAGTGAAGCGCTGGTTCTTGAAGCCATAGTCGAGACCGACGTCGAATGAGTTGGTCGCCTCCCACTTGATGTTCGGGTCCACCGCGCTGGGCCGGATGGTGGTGACGAAGCCGTTCCCCATCCAATACTGCGCTTGAGCGTCACCCACCGTGTAGGTCGAGAACTGCAGGTAATTGCCGAAGGCCTGGTTGCCGGTCTTCGCCCACGAGCCCCGTAGCTTCAGGTCCGAAAGCGACGCGACGCCCTTCAGGAACGGCTCCTGCGAAAGCCTCCAGGCAACGGCCACCGACGGGAAGGTGCCCCACGCGTTCGCCGCCCCGAAGCGGGAGGATCCGTCGTGACGGAGGCTCAGGTTCAGCAGGTAGCGGTCGTTGATGTTGTAGTTGAGCCGTCCAAAGAACGAGATCAATTTGCTCTCGTCGACAAACTGCGTGCTCTTGATCGTCTTCGCCGCGGGAATGGCACCGATGCCCAGGAGATCAGTGCTGAGGCTGTCGGCCGAGGTCGACGGGAACTCGGCATGGGACGTCGAGTAAGAGTAGCCCCCGGTGAGATCGAGCGTGCCGGGTCCCACATTCCGCGGCACCGCGTAGCTCAGGTAGGACTCGAAGAGCTGGTTCAACTGGGACGGATTCTGGCGGTTGTAATTGCCGAAGTTGCCGTTCTTGATCTGGCCATGCAGCGTACTCGGAGAAAAGCTCACCCGCTCGGCCTTGCTCGCGTCAAAACCGAGACTGAGGTTGGCCTTCAGTCCGGACACCCACGGCAGACTGTAGTCGGCCGACACGTTGCCGAGGCCGCGGAAGGTCGTGCCCTGGTTCTTGGACAGATTCAGAAGCTCCACCGGATTGTCGGGCGACTGGATGTTGATAGCCCAGTTCGCATAGCCGGTCTGGGCGCTGGTGTCGCGGACCGGCTGCGTCGGTCCCATCTGGGCGGCATTGGAAAGGACGCCGCCAGCGGTGAACTGGTCCCGCGCACGCGAGCCCCGGACCAGGAAGCGCAGGTTCATGCGGTCCTTGAAGAGCAGCTGGTTGTAATTCACCCCCAAAGTCACCCGCTGGGTGTTGGTGCCCCGAATGATGCCGTCCTGATTCAGGTAGTTGGCCGACAGCCGGTAATTGTTGCTGGTGCCGGAACCGGAGACGGCGAAATTCTGCTCCTGCCCATATGCCGTGCGGTCGACGAGGTCGAACCAGTTGGTATTCGCGCTGCCCAGCTGGGGCACGTTCTGAGGTGCGTACTGGGTGACTGCTGCCCGGAACTGCGACGCGTTCAGCATCGTGGGAAGCCGGGTGACGGCCGAGGCCGAGACGCTACCGCTGTACTCGAACTTCGGGGCACCGCGCCCGCGCTTGGTTGTGATGATCACCACGCCGTTGGCGGCGTTGGCGCCGTAGATCGCCGCGGCTGAGGCATCGCGGAGGACCGTAATGGTCTCGATGTCATCGGAGTTAAGGAAGTTGAGGGGATCGCGCCCCGCAGAGATTCCGCTGCCTGACCCGGTCCCGAGCGGGACGCCATCCATCACGATGAGCGGTTCGCTGCTCGCGTTGATCGAGGTGGAGCCGCGGATCCGGATGGTCGTCCCGCCACCCGGTTCGTTGTTCTCCACGACCTGCACGCCCGCGGCCTTATTCTGGATGAGCTCGGTCGGGCTTACGATCCGGCCGGTGTTGAACTCCTCCGCCGACACGCTCGTGACCGCGCCGGTAATATTGCCCGCAGCCTGCTCCCCGTACCCAATGACCACCATCTCCGAGAGGTTCAGCGCCTTCACGGCCATGGTAAGATCCACGGTAGCCGTCTGGCCTCCGGTCAACTCGACCAACTGCCCCGCGGGCGAGTAGCCGATAAGCCGTGCCCGCAGCGTGTCCGTCCCCGCCCGGATTCCGGTAAGGAGGAAACTCCCGTCGACTTTAGTTTGCGTCGTATGGCTCCCGAAAGTGACGGTGGCGCCCTGAATCGGCTGTTGAGATGCCTCATCGGTGACGTGACCGAGGATCGAGCCTGTGGGCTCCTGCGCGTGCAGCGGCGCAATCCAGAGCACAGCCAGGAGCACACCAATACCATAACATTGCCTTCTCATAGTGCCTGCGTCCTCTCGGGTGCGGGCCAAAAAAAATCTCCGGGCGAGGTGCCCGGAGTGGGAGTAATTAGCAGTGACTGGTACGAACCGCCCAGCGCCGCGCGGCAAGCGCAGTTGGCGGGCATGCAACTGTGCCCGGCACGGAATCGGGAATCCTTCATGGGCACCCGGCGATCGAGTCGCCAATCGGGTTGCTGCGCCGAGGCCTTCCGGGGGGCGAGGCCCTCGGGAGCCAGCGACTGAATTTTCTGGAGGAGGGACGGGGTGCCAATCTTGGAGGCCATTCCCAATTTCGGCGACCGCACTAGTGTCACGATACTGCAACCGATTCCCGAAGTCGTCAAGAGGTTACAGTTTTGTCACTGGTTTCATGGTGCCTTCAGGACCTCCACCAACCCAACCCCCTTCCCTTCCGCCACCACCCGCCCCATCGCGACCTCGGCGTCGTGCTCGAAGATGAGCCGCCACCCCCCGGCGACCGCATCGTGCAGCAGGGCGCGCTTGGACTCGAGAGTCCGGAGCGGCTCGAGGTCATAGCCCATGATCCAGGGGAGCGGGAGGTGATGATGCGTCGGGATCACATCGCCAAGAAAGACGGCCGTCTCTCCCGCGCTCGCGACCACGATGCTCTGATGCCAGGGGACGTGGCCCGGCGTGAGCCGTGAGCGGATACCAGGGAGGATCTCGATATCCCCTTCGATGAGCCGCCAGCGTCCCGCGGCGGCAACGGGTTCGTAGTTGGCCGGCAGATAGCTCGCGCGGGTCCTCTCGTTGGTATGCCGAGCGAACTCGAGCTCGTTTCGCTGGACGATGCAGGTGGCGTTCGGGAAGGCCAGGCGGACTTGCAGCGGCGGAGCTTTCGCTCCGCCCCCACCCGGCTCCGTCTCACGCAACGTGTTGCCCCCCGCGTGATCGAAGTGCAGATGAGTGTTGATCACCCAGCGCACCTCCCCCGCTTCGTGTCCCGCCTCACGCAGCGCGTCATCCAGCCAGGTTGGGCCGGGGTCGCTGCGATTCTCAACGCCATAGATCTCGAGAAATTTCGGGTCGTCCTTGTCGCCCATCGCCGTGTCGATCAATACCAGCCCATCGGGATGTTCGATCAGCAGACAGCGCATGCCGAGCAACATGCGGTTGCGCTCGTCGGGGGGAACCCCGCGGGACCAGATCGGCTTGGGCACCACACCGAACATCGCGCCGCCATCGAGCCGCAGCCGCCCGCCCTGCAGCAGGTGGCAGCGCAGGTCGCCGAGGCTGAAACTCTGGACCCGGGAGCTGGGCGGCTGCGTCACGGTTCGACCGTCGCCTTTCGCTGCATGCCGTCGAGGTCGGCCAGCGTCCTGGCCCCCTTCTCCCGGGCGAGGACCAGCAGCCGCTCCAGCACCTCCGCGGTGGCGAGGGCATCGCCGGCGGCGCGGTGCCGGGCGCGGTTCTCCAGTCCGAAGTAGTAACTGAGACTGTCGAGGCTCTTGGACTCGAGCTGCGGCAGCAGCCGCCTGGCGAGCCTGACGGTGCACAGTTGCGGTCCCGTCAGCCCCAGCGCCCGGGCGCGCCGCACCTCGGCCGTCAGAAAGCCCCAGTCGAACCGGGCGTTGTGGGCCACGAAGACTCGGCCCGCCAGCGCGCCTAACAACCCATCCGCCACCTGGTCGAAATTCGGCGCGCCCCGGACCAGCGCGTCGGTGATGCCGGTGAGCCCGGCGATCCGGAACGGAATCGGGACGCCGGGATTGACCAGCGACTCGAATACCAGCTCCCGCCGGCTGCCATGCAGCACCACGACGGCGATATCGGTAACCCGGTCGGGGCCGGTGGCGCGCATGCCGGTGGTCTCGACGTCCACCACCGCGAAGGGTGTCTCCTCCAGCAGCGGTGAGCCCTGCACCTCCGCGACAAGCGCCCAGCGCCCGTCATCAAGCTGGTGCACCCGTGGATCGGAGGCGAAGAGCGCGATCGCCAGCCGCTCCGCCACGGCCAGTGGCGCCTTCTCAAGCCCCAGAATTTCCTGGGCGAGGCGCTCGGCGCCGATGGGGCCGGCGCTCATCAGCAGCAGCGCGCGCTCGACCAGCGTGCGCTCGGGAAAGCTGCTGAGCCCGATCACACCGGCGCCCGGCGGAGTGGCAACGTCATGCAGCGCGGCCCGCCGCCGCCGCGCACCAGCTCGTCCCCGTCGATGGTGATGACGGTGCGATGCTTGGTGTCGAGCCAGTCGTCGAAGGCCACGAAATCGACGCTGGAGACCACCCGGAACCCCGCCTGCTTGAGCGCCTCGACGGTCCCTTCGTTGCGACGGTAGCTCACGATCATCCCCGGCTTGAGCGCCAGAAAGTTGCAGCCGGAGGTCCACTGTTCCCGGTCCTGAGTGGAGCGATGGGTCCCGCCGGCGAAGATTGGCTCGAGCGCAGAGCCCACTTCGCGAAGGGCCGTGAAGAAATCGGGCATCTCCCGGACTCCGTCGCGCCCCTTCCTCCGATGCAGCACCGCGCGCCGCTCGGGACCGACGAAGTACGGCGGGTACACCACGCACAGCTCGCGATCGACCTGGGTGAACAGCATGTCCAGGTGAATCGCCGTCGGCTCCTTGGGCATCACCACCACGAGCACATCGGTGATCCCGGTGCGCTGAAAGGCCACCTCGCAGAGATTGTCGATCGAGGCCGGGGAGGTCCGCTGGCTGAAACCGACCACCAGCAGGTCGGGGCGGAGCATATGGATGTCGCCGCCCTCGAGGGTGTAGTCGTTGCGGCGCTCCTCGGAGCCGTCGTAGAGCAGCCCCTCGTTGGCGAAGCGCGGATGATACGCGAACAGCGTCTTGATCAGCAGCTCCTCGGTCCAGCGGACGCCATGTCGCATGGAGCCCACGACCGCGTGGCCGCCGAGGACCATGCCGATATCCCGGGGGAAGAACAGATTCGGCAGCGGTGGCAGGGTGTAGCCGACCGAGTTGAGCGCCCGCGCGAGCGCGCCGCCCTCCTCCTCGACCCCTTCAATGATGAGTTTCGCGAGCGCCCTGGGCTCGAGCTCCTTGAGGGTCCGGCCCAGCAGTTCGGAGGGGACGACGTCGAGGGTACTGCGGACAAAGAATTTCCGCGCCTCGGGCAGCTCCAGCGCCTCCGCCAGCAGGTCGCCGACCTGCAGCACCTCCGCGAAGCGCTGCAGCACCGCGATGAAGCGACGGTGTTCCCGCTGGGCGCTCTCGACCTGGATGATGTCGTCGTAGAGATAGTCGCCCTTGTTGCCCGGCGTCACCGCCCGCAACTCCGCCCCGGGGGTGTGCACCAGCACCGACTGCAGGGTGCCGATTTCGGAGGCGACGTGAATGGGGGGCATGAGCTGAAGCTTAGGCGCGAGCGGGGCGAGGGGGAAAGTGGGGGAGGGGAACGGGAAACGGGGGAATGCGAATAGCACTCGCCGCGTCAGCGATTGGTCAGGGCGTAGCTCAGCGTCTCCAGCTCGAGGGCCAGGTTCACCGTCTTCACTACCACATCATCCGGCACGCTCAGTTGCACCGGAGCGAAGTTCAGCACCGCCTTGATGCCGAGGGCGACGCAGCGGTCGGTCAGCGACTGGGCCACATCTGCCGGCGTGACAATGACCGCAATGTCGACTGGGCATCGGCGCACCTCCGCCTCGAATTCCTTCACATCGCGAACTGTGAGTCCATTCCAGGCCTTCCCCACCTTGGCGGGATCCGCATCAAAGATCGAAACGATCTCGAACCCGCGCTGCAGGAAGCCGCGGTACTGGACCAAGGCGCTGCCGATCTTGCCCGCGCCGATCATCGCCACCCGATAGGTTCGGCCCAGGCCCAGAATCCCGCGGATCTTCTGCACCAGCTCAGCCACCGAATAGCCCAGCCCGCGCTTGCCGAAGGAACCGAAGAAGGAGAGGTCCTTCCGGACCTGGGCTGAGGTCGTCCCCCCCCGAGCCGCGAGGGCCTCGGAGCTGACGGTCTCGATCCCCTGCTCCTCGAATTCCTCGAGGAACCGGAGATAGAGTGACAGGCGTCGGACAGTGGACTCGGCGATTTTCCGCATCAGCGTTTTGTGAAAGATTTCACAAGTATAGTCACTGAGCCGTGGAACAGCGAGAGGGAAGACCCGTCCCGCCGTGCATACCGTCAGCCGGAGACGATCCGGAAGAGTCGCGCGAAGGTCGGCGGATCCAGCTCCTGCGGCCGGGCGGTCTCGGGGACCTCCGCGCCTGCGAGCCACCCGGACACCGTGCTGGCGGGCGCCTTGGTGAGTTCGCGGAGCCCCCGCCCCAGTTGCTTGCGGCGAAAGCCGAAGAGCCCCACGACAAAACGCCGGAAAGGCAGCGCCGCGGCATCGGGGATCAGCGGTTGGGCCAGCGGCCGCAGTCGCAGCACGGCGGAATCCACCTTCGGCGGCGGCCGGAAGGCGCCGGCGGGGACCGAGAAGAGGCGCTCGACCCTTGCTACCGCCTGGATTCCGACGGAGAGCGCCCCGTAGTCCCCTCCCCCCGGCGGCGCGGCCACCCGCTCCGCGACTTCCTTCTGGACCAGGTAGACGATGCACACCGGCCGCGGCGGCAGCAGCGCCTGTTCGAGCAGCGGCGAGGTGATGTTGTAGGGGATGTTGCCGATCACCCGGAGCGGACCCGGTCCGGTGAGGCTGCGCCAGTCGAGATCGAGCGCGTCGCCTTCGGTCAGCACCAGCGTCGGGAATTTTGCGCGGAGCAGCGTGACCAGGTCGCGATCCTTCTCGATGGCCACCAGTCTCGCGGCGTGTTTGAGCAGCTCGACGGTGAGCCCGCCGGGGCCGGGGCCGATCTCCAGCACGGTGTCTTCCGGGGTGATCTCCAGCGCCTCGGCGATGCGGCGGAGAATGCTCGGATCATGAAGGAAGTGCTGGCCGAACCGTTTCTTGGGAATCAAATCCGCATCACGAGGAGGGTCCGGTCGTCTACCGGCCGAGCGGAGACTCGGTCGGCTTCGAGAAAGACGGCGCGGACGATGGCTTCCGGGGCTTCGTGACGCCGGGAGACGATCTCAGCCAGGAGGCGCTCCTCGGAGAGGCCGGCACCGGCACCCTCATCCACGAGGCCGTCGGTCCACAGGCACAGCAGATCCTCACCGGGCACCCAGCCCACCTGGTTCCGCTGGATGCTCGCCGCGGTCGAGAGGCCGAGTGGTGGCGCGGTCGTCGGCAGCCGCTCCGGCTCGCCCGCCCGGGGGACCCGGAAGGCGTGGGGATGCCCCGCGTTGGCGTACATCAGGCGGCGGTTCTTCGGATCCAGTACACCATAGAAAACCGAGAGGAACATTTCGGTCGAGGCGAGCTCGTCGCCAATGCTCTCCAGCATCGAGGCGAGCACTTCGTCAGGCGTGGCGCCGGCGCCGGCGTGGATGCCGGCCGCCGACATCACCAGCGCCATGACGAGCGCCGCCGAGAATCCATGGGAGGAGACGTCGCCGAGCATCACCCCGACGCGGCCGTTCCCGAGGCGGGTGAAGGTGTAGAAATCGCCACCGACGCTGTCCACCGGGCGGCAGATCGCGGCCACTTCGGCATCCCCCTGCAGCGCACCGGGAGCGGGGAGCAGCTTGAGCTGCAGATCGTGGGCAAGTTCCAGCTCGCGCTGCAACCGCTGGCGGCGCAGATCGCGCTGAACCAGACGGGCATTCTCGATTGCCGCGCCGATCTGATTCGCCACCGCGGAGACCAGCTTGGCTTCGCCGGAGGTGAAACAGTCCCCGACCAGGCGGTCGGTCAGGTTGATGACGCCGACGCAACGCGAGCCGCTGCCGTAGCAGATCGGAATACTGAGAAAGGCCTGCCCCTTGTAGCTGCGGGGATCCTGGGAACCGGGATTCTGCGCCAACGGATCGGTGGGATCAAAGATGATGATCCGCTGCTCACGGAACACGCGCGCCGCAACGGAGTCGGGATCGTCGGTGCGCACCGGAGCGAGCCCCTCGGAGGAGAAGCCCCGCGCGGCGACAGTCCGCAGGAAACCGGTCTCCTCATCATAGACCATGATGGAGGCGCGCCGGGCGCCGACCACATCGGCGACCTCCTGCACGATCGTCGGCGCCGTTTCCTCAAGCCGGGTGGTATGGCCGAGGATCTCGCTGATGGCGTAGAGGAGATCGATTTCCTTGTAGACGCCGGCGAGCTCCTCCACGACGCCGGCGGTCTCGCGCTCGGAGCTGAGAAAGCTCCCCACTACGCTCGCGAGCTGCGGGGCGAGCTCCGCGGCACGGGCCTCGGGGCAGTCGCCGAGTTCGATCCAGAATCCGCGGGTGTCAGGCACCGGGGCAAGCCAAGCACTCCCGGTAGGTGTCGGGATGAGTCCGGCCGCGAGTGGGATGGGAGGCGTGAAGCCTGGATCGGGGGCCGATCCGAATTTCCTGAGCCCCCGGCCATCATAGCGCCAGAGACGAACGCGGGCGCCGGCGAGGGCGCCCAGCGTATCCGCCACGGCCTCGAGGCCGGTCAGGGGCGGCGCAGCGTCATGCAGATGGAGTTTCCTCGGTCGTTGAACCGGACGTCATCCACCAGTGAGCGGATGAGAAAGAGGCCGCGACCGCAGTCGCGGTCGAGCTCCTCGGGGAGGATCGGCGCGCTGATGCGCGCGGGGTCGAACCCTGTCCCCTCATCGGTGACCTCGACCCGCAGATGATCGCCGCATACCTGAGCCTGGACCAGGACGGACTTGGAGCGGTCCTCCAGATTGCCCGCGACGATCGCATTCGCCAGCGCCTCGGCGAGCGCGACCCGCAGGTTGAAGCGCAGCTTGCGGCAGAGCCAGCCGTCGGTACAGCAGTGGCGCATGAGCAGATCTACGACCTCCTCAATGCAGGCCACATCACTCGGGACCCGCAGGGAGAGCTCAACCGTCGCACCCGACGGACCGGGGATGCGGCGGCGCCTGACGCAGAGCTGGAGTGATGCGGGGAGTGGCGCAGTCACCCGGCAAACCCCGCGACGGCCCGCTCGGCGGTATCGCTGATCGCAAAGAGCGTGTCCAGCTTGGTCAGCTCGAAAAGGGAACGCAGATCCTCGTTGAGCCCCGAGAGCCGCAGTTCCCCATCCTGCTCACGCACCTTCTTGGAGATCGAGACCAGGGCGCCCAGTCCGGAGGAGTCGATGTACCCGGTCCGCGAAAAGTCGATCACGAAGCGTCGCTCCCCGTGATCGAGCGCCTCGGAGACCGCGGTCTTGAGCTCCTGCCGGTTTCCGACAATGAGCTGGCCTTCCACCCGGACGACGTAGACTCCGGACGCATCTTTGGTGGCGGTGAACGCCATTGGATTCCTCTCGGCCAGCAGCCGTCAGCAGTACGATTGTATGCAACCCGCGGACACGGTCCTCGCAGCCCATGCGCCAGCACCGGGCCAATCTACCCCTGGCCCCGGATTGGCGACGGGTGGCCCCCCCCACCCTGCAAGATCACCATCGCGGCGATCTCCACAATATCCTCGGAAGTCGCCCCGCGCGAGAGGTCGCTCATTGGCCGAGCCAGCCCCTGCAGCAGGGGGCCCAGCGCCACCGCGCCGCCCAGCCGCTGCACCAGTTTATAGCCGATGTTGCCGCTGTCGAGATCCGGGAAGACCAGGATGTTGGCCTGGCCGGCCAGCGGAGAACCGGGCGCCTTCCGCGCCGCGACCGAGGGAACCACGGCCGCGTCCACCTGGAGTTCGCCATCGGCCGGGATCTCCGGCGCGATCTCCCGGAACCGTTCGAGGGCGGCGCGGACTCGCAGGACCCCCGGACTCCCGGCGCTGCCCCGGGTGCTGAATGAAAGGAAAGCGACGCGGGGCTGATCACCCACCAGTCGCTCGCGGTCGCGGGCGGCGGCGAGTGCGATGTCGGCGAGCCCGTCGGGATCGGGCCCCGGGACGACGGCGCAGTCAGTAAAGGTGAAGACCCGGTCGTCCGGCAGGACCATGTAGAAGGCGGAGCTGACGGTGCGGACTCCCTCAGCGGGGCCGATGGCCCAGAGCGCGGCGCGGAGCACATCCGCGGTGGTGTTGATTGCGCCGGCCACACAGGCATCGGCTTCGCCCATGGCGACCAGGGAGGCGGCGAAGCGAAGTGGATCAGTGGCCAGATCGAGCGCGTGCACGGCGTCGTCCACCTTGTCGGGGCGACGAGTCCTCAGGTGCTGGGCCACCAGGGCCAGCCGAGGATCGGTGGCCGGCTCGATCGCCCCGGGACCGACGAGGATCGGTTCGGCGATCCCTTCACTGCTGAGTCGCTCCGCTGCCTGCTGTACCCGGATGTCGCCTGCCTCGGGCAGTACCACCCGCGCCTTGAAGGCGGTGGCACGGCGGAGCAGCTCAACGCGAAAGCTCACTTCGCGAACCGGCGTCGCAGCGCCTCCGCCACGACGGGATGCACCAGGCTGGACACATCGCCCCCGTAGCGGGCGACTTCGCGCACCAGGCTGGAGCTCAGATAGGTGGCATCCTCCGGCGGCACGAGGAAGACGGTCTCCAGCCCCGGCATGAGATGTCGATTCATCATCGCCATCTGGAATTCATACTCGAAATCGCTTACGGCCCGGAGCCCGCGCACGATCAGCGTCCCGCCGACCCGCCGCGCGAATTCCACCAGCAGGCCCTCGAATGACTGATAGCTGATCCTCGGATCCTCACCGACAGATGCCTTGAGCATCGCGAGTCGCTCCTCCACCGGAAAGAGCGGCTCCTTGGTGGAATTCCTCGCGATCGCGACGATGACCCGATCCGCCAGCGCAAGACTGCGGTGGACCAGGTCAGTGTGACCGCGGGTGGGCGGATCGAAGGAGCCGGGGTAGACCGCGATTCGGTTCATGGCGCGTAGCAGAAGGTGATGGCGGTATCGCCGTAGCGGCGGGTCTCATCGCCGTCGAGCTCGGTCTTCGCCGGATGCTCCACCGCCAGAATGCGGGCAAATGGGGCCGCGCGGAAGAGGGCAATCAGTCGGGCCGCGTCGTCCCGGCTGTAGGGCGGATCGGCGAGTGCCAGGTCATACGCCCCCGGGAGGAGCCGACTCGCAAAGCGCAGCGCCTCCGCCCGATGCACCGTGGTGCGAGACTCCGCGGCGAGCGCGGCGATGTTCGCCCTGAGAGCGGCGAGCGACGGCGGGTTCAGCTCCACGAACTCGGCACTCGCCGCTCCGCGGGAGAGTGCCTCGAGCCCGAGCGCCCCGCTCCCGGCGTAGAGATCGAGCACCCGGGCCCCGGGAAGGGCCTGCTGCAGGATGCTCATCCAGGCTTCTCGGACCCGGTCCGCGGTGGGGCGTACGCGGGGATCAGCGGGGATCGTGAGGCGGCGGCCGCGATACTCTCCGCCGACAATGCGCACGGTGTCACCCATGCGGGGCAACTCGATGGGTCGGGGCGACCTGGGGGGTCGGGGCGACCTGGGGG